>JBDROR010000141.1:0-16622 GCA_043809805.1 bacterium | reverse complement strand
ATGGCATGCCCCTGCGTCAGACTCAAGGCAATGGACAGATGTCAAAGTTGATCTTAAGGTAATCGATTCTAATGGGCAGGAGTTTTGGATGCCAACCTCAATTAGGGTGGAGAGGACAGGGTATGGTGCTAGTTTTAACAGTCCTCCAGTATTTGATGGGGTTCCATGGTCAGATAGAGACCGTATAAAAGTGGGTGAAAGAGTAAGGTTATTTGTAAATGCCCACGACCCGGATGGCGATTTTATCAGATTTGAGTGGTTCTGCCGTTCAGAAGAGGGTAGATTTGAAAATCAGATGAATAACCCTAATCACTCGGAAGTTGACTGGGTTGCCACAGTGCCTCCATCAGGGAATAAAAGTTTTGAAATAGTTTGTAAAATTTTTGACGACAAGGAGGCTTTTAATGAATCCAGTAAAATGGTTAATATAGAAAGCAGCAACATGCCGCCAAATTTGTATAACGTCATGGTTTCGCCGGATAATATAGACTCAGGCGGACTGGTTTATTGTAACGCTTATGCAAGTGATCCGGACAGTGATCCTGCGACTTTGGCTTATACTTGGGAGCAGCGTCCGCCGAATATAGGCAACGCTGAATTGCCATATGGAACATTTATGCCAAATAATATGGGGCAGAATGTTCAGTGGATGGCTCCTGTTATTGGTAAGTCTCAGGCAGGTGGCTATCCTTCAGTTGAGTATGTAATTAAGGTTTCCGTGGGGGATTCAATGGGAAATATCGTTTCTGAAGAACGTCGTTGTTGGGTTCTGACGGATCCTACTAAGTAATTGGTGAGACTGCATAAAGGGGTGGGATTAATTCCCGCCCCTTTTTTTGTGGAAAATTGTTCAGGTTTTGTGTATAATCTGCAGTTATCATTCCGAACGAAGTGGTTTGTCATTCCGAGCGGGAGCGAGGAATCTTATACTAGGTTCAATTGAAGAAGGATTTCTCCCTTCGGTCGAAATGACAGAATTGGTTGATCGAAATGACAATTAAAGGTTTTTGTCATTACCATAAGTTGAGAAAGGGGTGGAAATGAACCCAGCCCCTCCTGAATTCAAAAGGGATAGCTGGTGGGATAAAGACTGATTAGTATTTTGTTGGAATTAGAAAATTAAATTTAAAATAAGGAGGGGCTGGGTGAACAAGTTAAAATTAGGGCTGCCGGCAGGAAGTCTAAAAAATTCTACATTTGAGATTTTTAAAAAAGCGGGATTTAAGATACGTTGCCCGGAACGGTCATATTTCCCAACGATTGATGATGATGAGATTGAAGCAATTTTAATCCGCGCGCAGGAAATTCCGCGATACATCGAAGAAGAAGTCCTTGATATGGGGCTTACCGGCAAGGATTGGATTACTGAGACCAAAGCCGATGTAGTTGAAGTTGCTGAATTAGTTTATGCGAAAGAAGGATTGCGGCCTGTTCGGTTAGTTCTGGCTGTCCCAAATAATTCTTCGATAAAATCAGTAAAAGATCTTGAAGGAAAGAGGATTGCCACTGAACTGGTTGAAGTGACTAAACAGTATCTTGCGAAAAATAATGTTAAAGCGGAGATTGAATTTTCATGGGGAGCGACAGAAGTAAAACCGCCAAAGTTAGTGGATGCGATTGCCGAGTTAACAGAGACAGGGAATTCCCTAAGGGCAAATAATCTGCGGATTGTTGAAACCATTCTGGAATCTACGACCAGGGTTATTGCGAACAAAAAAGCATGGCAGGATACATGGAAGAAACAAAAAATTGAAAATATTGTTATGCTTCTTAAAGGCGCCCTTATGGCGGAGGGAATGGTTGGGTTAAAAATGAACCTGCCTGAGAAAAAACTTCCTGAAATAATTAGTATTATTTCGGCACTGAAAAAGCCCACTATTTCGCCTTTAGCTGAAAAAGGGTGGATAGCTATAGAGATTATTATTAATGAACATGAGGTTAGAGAGCTGATTTTAAAACTTAAGCAAGCTGGTGCAGAGGGTATTGTTGAATATCCGTTAAATAAGATAGTACTTTAGTCGTTAGTCGTTGGTCGTTGGTCGTTGGTGAGCGGGTGGGCGAGTCAACGGGTTAGCGAGCTAACCGGCTCACTCGCCAACTAGTTTACTAATAACTAACGACTAACGACTAACGACTAATTATGAGAATAGGTCTTGGTTACGACATACACGAACTAGTTAAAGGAAGGGATTTGATCCTCGGTGGGATGAAGATCCCGTATGCCCTTGGATTGTCCGGCCATTCCGATGCAGATGTCCTTTTACATGCTGTCTGTGACGCGCTTTTGGGCGCCTCGGGCATGGGGGATATCGGCATTCATTTTCCAAATACAGACAAAAAATATAAAAATATTTCCAGTTTAATTCTATTGCAGGAAGTTTTTGACAAAATTCAAAAATCCGGCTTTAAAATTGTTAATATCGACACAGTTATCATTGCTGATCAGCCAACACTCGCGCCTTATTTCCCCGAAATGGGAAAAAACATCAGTAAGGTTTTGAAGTTATCTTCCAGCCAAATTAATATTAAGGCTACCAGTTCTGAAAACTGTCTTTTCTCACCTCGAAAAAAAGCAATAATCGGTTATGCTATTGTTATGCTTGAAGAGGCTGCTAGCCGTTCGTGAAGAATTGTCGTCCCGAGCAGCAACCCTGTCATTCCGAGCGAAGCGAGGACTCTTATACTTTAGGTTAAATTTAAAGCTTTCTCGCTTTGCCCGAAATGACAAAGTTGCAAAAATTTTCATCCAAAAATCCACTCTCAATTTATGACCATTTATTAGAACTTCGTGTTCGTCTTTTGTGGTCATTAGGCGCGATAATTTTTTTTGCGGCCATCTCCTATTTTTTTAGCAATGATATTCTTGGAATTTTAAAAAAAGCCGGAGATTTTCCTGAAAAATTAGTATATTTTAGCCCTTATGAAGGGTTTCTTATCTATCTTAAAATATCGCTATTTTCCGGAGCGGTTTTTGCGAGCCCTATAATTTTTTATCAAATTTGGATGTTTATTTCGCCGGGATTATACGAACGCGAGCAAAAACTTGTTCTGCCTTTTGTATTTTTATCAAGCCTTTTTTTTATATCAGGTGTTATTTTTTCCTATTTTGTCGGTATCCCATTTATACTAAAAACTTTGCTCAAGTTCGGCAGCGAAATTAAAATTTCTCCAAAGCTGGGAGTGGATAGTTATCTTACATTTATTTTATCGATTAGTCTTATTTTTGGATTGATTTTTGAATGGCCGATGCTGGTTTATTTCCTCGTCAAAGTGAGAGTTGTTTCCATCTTCACACTGATCAAAAAAAGGAAATACGCGTTTTTAACCAGCTTTATTATCGCCGGCATTATTACCCCGCCGGATATAATCAGCATTTTTTTGTTAGGATTTCCGATTTATTTGCTTTATGAGATTGGGATACTCCTCGTCCAAATTCTGCCAAAAAATACTTGACAAACGGTTAATGCTATGCTATAAATGCTATAGCATTATTTAATTTTAAAATGGAGAAAAAATGGACATAAAAGATGTACCGGTGATTGTATCACAATTACGTAAAAAATTAGGTTTAAGCCAGGAAGAATTAGCCGCGAAATTAGGGGTTTCATTCACAACGCTTAATCGTTGGGAAAATGGGAGGATTGAACCTCACAGGAAAGCCCAAAAAGCTATTTTGAAATTAATTGAAGATTCTAATTTTAACACTGATGAATTGACTGAAAGTATGAATGCAGGTACGACAAAAAAGATTAAAAGAATTGCAAAAGAGGATCTCTTAAGCACAAAGTCAATGGAAACAATGCTCTGGAATGCCGCCTGTTCTATAAGGGGTGAAAAAGACGCGCCTAAATTCAAAGATTATATACTCCCTTTGGTTTTTATAAAACGCCTTTCAGATGTTTTTGATGATGAAGTCAATCGGCTTGTAGAAAAATATCATGATAAAGAAGAGGTATTATCACTTATAAAATCGGATCATGGTCTGGTCAGGTTTTACCTGCCGCCGGAAACCCGATGGAATGTTGTAAGCGGAAGAGAAAAATTTAATTGGCCGGAAGGTAGGAAACCAAGAACGCTTGGTGAGCACATTACGACAACGATGCGTTCAATAGTTAAAGAAAATCTAAGGTTAGGCGGTGTTATCGATATTGTTGATTTTAACGAAACGCGAAACGGCGAGCGAGAAATCAGCGATTCAGCGTTGTCGGGTGTTATCGAGGTTTTATCTGACCCGCGTTACAGATTAGGACTTTATGATGTTGAACCGGATTTTTTAGGACGCGCTTATGAATACCTTCTCCGGAAATTCGCTGAGGGACAGGGGCAGAGCGCGGGCGAATTTTTCACGTCGACTGAAGTAGGCTGGCTTATGGCATATATTGTCCGCCCGAATCAGGCTGAGGAAGTTTATGATTACGCGTGCGGGTCAGCAGGCCTTTTAATAAAATGTGAACTTGTCTTAGCGGAACGGGAAGTTAAAGTTAATCGTCCATTGAAGCTCTACGGACAGGAACTCACTGGTTCAAGTTTTGCTATTGCCAGAATGAACATGGTTATACATGATATGGAAGGTGAAATTGTGCGCGGAAATTCAATGACAAATCCAAAATTCAAAGAGAGTGATTCAAGCCTCAAAAAGTTTGACATCGTAGTTGCAAATCCTATGTGGAACCAGCCTTTTGAAACATCTGTTTATGAAAATGATCCTTTTGACAGATTTGAGCCGCAAGGGGGTGTTACAACAGGGAAGGCCGACTGGGCCTGGCTTCAGCATACAGCCGTTTCTTTGAGCGCAACTGGGCGCGCCGCGGTTGTACTTGATACAGGAGCGGTTACGAGAGGAAGCGGCAGTAAAAATGAAGATAAGGAAAAGATAATCAGAAAATGGTTTGTTGAAGAGGATATTATTGAAGGAGTAATTCTTTTGCCTGACAATCTTTTCTATAATACAACAGCCGCGGGTATCATTATATTTTTAAATAAAGACAAAGCGCCTAAACGTAAAGGTAAAATTATTCTTGTAAACGCAAGCGGAGAATTTAAAAAAGGAAGGCCGAAAAATTATATTTCGGGTGAAAGTATAAAAAAGATAGCGCAGGCATTTATTAAAGGCGAAGATATTGAAAAATTTGTAAAGGTTATAACAAAAGAAGAGGCGGCAGAAAACGATTATAATCTTTCACCTTCAAGATATATTAATACATCGCAAAAAGAAACTTATCGCCCGATTCCGGAAATTCTTGCGGAGCTTAAAACACTTGAAGAGGAATCAAAAAAAGTGGATGGTGATTTAAAGAAAATTTTCAGTAAGTTGAAATTCTAAATTATTCTATTAATTATTAATAAAGGATATGAATAATGAAAAACCGAAAAAAAGTTGGGTTTTCAAAAGTTACTAATAAAGAGAAAGTACCAGCTGTATATGATTCAGTTTTAAAAGATGTCATATTTTTGATAAATGAAGCCCGTAGGATTTCGGCACGGTCAATCAATGCTATAATGACAGCTACTTACTGGAGAATTGGAAAAAGAATTGTTGAATTTGAGCAGGGTGGCAAGAAAAGGGCGGAATATGGGAAACAGTTACTTAAACGGCTTGCTGATGATTTGACACAACAATACAGCAAAGGTTTTTCAGAGAGAAATCTTGAGCAAATGCGCAACTTTTATCTTGCATGGCCAATTTCGCAGACACTGTCTGCGAAATCTTTTGTTTTTGAAAAATCGCAGACAGTGTCTGCTATTTCTGATATTAAAGACATAGCTACGCATTTTTTACTTCCATGGTCTTCTTATGTCAGGCTTTTATCAATAAAGAATGAACATGCCCGCCGGTTTTATGAAAAGGAAGCTTTACGTGTCGGTTGGTCTGTTCGGCAATTAGATCGACAGATAAATTCAATGTTTTATGAAAGAGTAGTGCTGTCAAAGAACAAGGCGGAGATGCTTAAAAAGGGAGCTGTTGCAAAACATGAAGATATCCAAAGTCCGGAGGAAGAAATAAAAGATCCGTACGTATTGGAATTCCTTAAATTAAAAGATGAATATTCAGAGAATGATTTAGAAGAAGCCTTAATTCTGCATTTGGAAAAATTTTTGATTGAATTGGGCGGTGATTTTACTTTTGTCGGAAGACAGAAACGTTTGAGGATTGGTGACGAATGGTACCGGGTTGATTTGATTTTTTTCCACCGCAAGTTACGATGTCTCGTCGTTATAGATTTAAAAATTGGAAAGTTTACTCATGCCGATGCTGGTCAGATGCATATGTATCTTAACTATGCGAGCGAACACTGGACAAATGCAGGAGAAAACCCGCCAGTTGGTCTTATTCTGTGCGCAAAGAAAAATGAAGCAGTGGCAAAATATGCGCTATCAAATTTACCCAATAAGGTTATGGCATCGGAATATAAAATTATTCTTCCTGATGAAAAAATAATAGAGGAAGAACTGGAAAAGACAAGAAAATTGCTTGAGAGCCGGAAGGGAAAATGATGGAAAGAGAAGAAAAGAAAAATAGCGATTTGCCAGAAGGGTGGGAGACTGAGCCATTTGTTAATACTATTGAAAAATTTAAGGCAGAACGTATAAAACAAATTCAGGCAAATGCTTATTTATCAAATGGTAAATATCCTATTATTGATCAAGGCCAGGAATTAATTGCTGGCTGGTCAAATGACAAATTTGCCATAATAAAAGACGGATTACCACTAATAATATTTGGCGACCATACTAGGATTTTTAAATATATAGATTTTCCTTTTGCTATTGGCGCGGATGGTACAAAGTTAATTAAGCCTCAAAGCAGATTTGATGCCAGATATTTCTATTATTATCTTCTAATTTTGGATATTCAAAGCAAAGGGTATAGCAGACATTACAAAATATTAAAAGAAAACAATGTGAACTATCCCCCTTTGCCTGAACAGGAAAAAATCGCAGCAATTTTATATAAAATCCAGCAGGCGATAGAGGCGCAGGATGAGATTATAAAAAAGACAATGGATTTAAAAAAATCAACAATGCAGTTTCTTTTCACGCGCGGGATTTATGGGGAGAAAACGAAGCAGACGGAAATTGGGGAGATGCCGGAAAGTTGGAGAGTTATAAAGCTAGAGCAAATTGCTTCTATTGAGAGAGGTAAATTTACGCATCGGCCTAGAAATGATCCATCATATTATGGCGGGGGCACACCTTTTATTCAAACTGGAGATATTACGCGTTCAAATGGACGTATTAGAACTTTTTATCAAACTCTTAATGAGCGTGGTCTTTCAGTTAGTAAAATATTTCCTACTGGTACAATACTGATAACAATAGCCGCGAATATTGGGGATACGGGTATTCTGGAATTTGACAGTGCTTTTCCTGATAGTATTATTGGATTAACACCATTTAAAGGGATTTCCAATGAATATTTGGAGTATTATCTTAGGACGCAGAAATATCAGATGAATGAATCTGCTCCAAAAGGAACTCAAAAAAATATAAATATTGAATTTTTAAAACCATGGCCTATTAAATTACCGTCTTATAACGAACAAAAAGAAATAGCAACTATATTATGGAAAATTGACCAAAAGATAGAACTTGCTGAAAGAAAAAAACAAACACTGAATAATCTTTTTCAATCCATGCTTAACCAATTAATGACTGGGAAAATTCGGGTTGGTAATATAAATTTTATTGGTCTTGATAATGAGGAGATTCAGAGATGAAATTTAATTACAACGAAGAAGATGAATTTTTACGTTTGATTTCAACTAATGATGCTGTATTTCACTACACTCGAAGAACAACGGCTCTAGAAAAGATTCTTTTTGAAGATTGTTTCAAATTTTCATCCTTAATGAATGGTAATGATCCTTATGAATATAAGAGTAAAATGATCGGAGCTGTTGGATGTGGTTGGAATGATATAGTTGAAAAGGAGATTCATAAAACATGCAGAATGGTAGACAAATTGCTCTTAAAAAACACTTCATTTCTTTCTTGTTGCGCAAATACTATTGACGAAAATAACTCACTGATAAACCATGGGTGTTTGAAATCTCGAATGTGGTCACAATATGGTGAAAATCACGAAGGAATATGTTTAGTATTTTTAAAAGAAAAATTATTGAGATTAATTTATGAAAACTATAAAAAAGATGAATATTTAATATACAATGGTGATGTAGATTATAGGGAATGTATAAACGATTACGGTGGCCATAATTCACTACATATTAATGGCAACACCTTTAGTGATAGCATAACTCCAATGGATATTGCAATTAACCATATAGATAGATATCATGAGAAATTATTATTTCGCAAACAGCTTGATTATGAAGATGAGCAAGAATATAGAATTGTTTTGTTACAAAAAAAGGACAAGATAGATTCTGTATCTGTTCCAAAATTTGATGTAAGTAAATGTTTGGTTGGCATTATTCTCGGTGATAGATTTCCAGATGTGTATAAGCCTACGATAGAAAAAATATGTAAAGATATGAATCTTTTATACAGAAACCTTCATTGGGAGAGAGGGCAATATTTTTTACTTGGGAAGGATTAGAAGATACTGATCTTACAACATAGGGGGCTGTATTTAGCCAACAGCTTGTTGGCCAACTCTGGAAAATATTGAATAAAAAATATGAAATCATCTATAAGAAAAAATCAGTAATTTATAGCGAAGATGCGCTCATTTATGCTTTGTATGAAAATTATATTTCACAAGAAAGTGAGGTATTTTTTAAATTTACTCATAACCTTGAGATAAAAAATCAAAGAGGATGGGATTATTGGTGTGTGCCGGATATCGATGTAATAGAGGTTAAAAAGGATAAAACTACAATTGCCTATGAATTAAAGGGCGCAAGAAAGTATAAGAAAAATGAAATTAATTGGCCTGGGTTTTATGACGGGATAGGCCAGGCGATGGCCTATCTCGAATTACCCAAATTAGCTATTAATTATGAATATAAAAATTGTGGAGGTGCTTTTGATTTTATCTACCTTGTACATGCAATGCCTGATGAAAAATTTATGAAAGACGGAAAAAGGATTTTTGATTTACTCCCTTTAGGTTTTATTATTGCGCTTCCGGATGGAAGTTTTATAAAAGCGAAGGATGCGTCTAAAAATCCTCTTTGTGATAGTAAAATGAAATTGCATTTTCTCAAGAATTTACAATCGCTTAAAAAATATTCAATCAATAGCCGTGTATTTGAAAGAATTAATCAGAGAGGAAGTGAGTATTTCAGTCGGTGGCAAATTGTAACCGACTGAAATTGAAGGCAACAAACGGCAAGAATCAAAAGGGCAATTACGTGGAATTGCCCCTACATCGGAAATAGGGGCGCGGACGTTATGTATCATTTGTCATAGGGAATGTGATTATTTGTAGGGGCGAATCCGTGTATTCGCCCCAATCAGGTGGATAATATGAAATGCAATCCCGACATTCACCATAGGCGGTGTATTAGGTTAAAAAATTATGCTTACAGATGCGGTTAGTAACAATCAATCTGAAAAATAAAGTGTAAACAATGAAAAAATACAAAATATTTATCAGCGGTGTTCAGAAAGAATTAAAAGAAGAACGGCGGGTGGTTAAAGGTTTTATAAGCAATGATACCCTGCTGCGAGATCATTTTGATGCTTTTCTTTTTGAAGATCATCCGGCAAATTGTAAACCATCTGGAGCCGCGTATCTTGATGAAGTGTGTAAATGCGATATTTATATTGGTATCCTTGGTGAAAAATATGGAAATATTGGAAGGGGGAAGATGTCACCCACAGAGGTGGAATTCCGAGAAGCAAAAAAGAAGCATAAAATCGTATTAATTTATATCAGAGGGAAGAATAGCGCAAAAGACAAAGAGCGTGAGAAAGGTGTTCAGAAATTAATCAAAGAGATAAAACATCCTGAACTTGGATATAGTTACCGGCGTTTTGACAATGCCAATGAACTAAAAAGTTTGGTTTATGAAAGTCTAATTGTTCTTCTGAGAGAACAAGGATTTATCGGAAAAGCGGAGTTTGATCAGCAAGTATGTATAGGCGCGACATTAAAGGATATTGATTCTAAAAAGGTAAGATGGTTTTTGGAAAAAGCAAAAGAAGTGCGTGGTTTCGATGTGCCGGTAAAGATTACAATTAAGGAAACGTTGGAAAGGCTGGGATTATTGAAGGACGGCGGAATAACTAACACAGCGGTTTTACTATTTGGTAAGAATCCACAAAGGTTTTTTATTCAAGCATCAGTTCGGTGCGGGAGAATTAAAGGTAACCATGGGTATGATTTTTTGGATATGAAAGTTATAGATGGCAGTATCCCTGAACAAAGAGAGCACGCAATAAAGTTTATTACCGAAAATACAAAACACGCTGTTTATTTTGATTCCAACCAAAGATATGACAAATGGGAATATCCTTTAAGGGCGCTGGAAGAAATTATTACAAATGCGTTAGCGCATAGAGATTATTTTTCTAACGCGGATATTCATTTGACTGTATACGATAATCGAATCGAGATTTGGAATCCGGGTGAGCTGCCCAAGCCATTGAGGCCGCAGGACCTTAAACGACAGCATAAATCTATTCCACGTAATAAGCTTCTTGCGCATCAGTTATTTTTAGTTAAACATATCGAGCATTGGGGTATGGGAACAAATCGGGTTATTGAGGAGATGCGTCAAAATAATCTTCCCGATCCTGTATTTGAAAATCTTTCAGGAGGTTTTCAAGTTATTTTAATGGGGCCCGGAAAAAGCTTTGAAAGAATGATTGAAGAAACGAAATTGAATAAAATAAAGCTTAATTATAGACAGAAAAAGGCGATAGAGTTCATTAAACAAAATATGGAAATTTCACGGAAGCAATATGTTAATTTAGCAAAAATTTCTGTCAGACAAGCAAATCGGGATTTAAACGATCTTCTTAATAAGAAGATTATTGTATCTGTAGGTAGTGGTCGTAGTCTTAGGTATAAGTGGAGCGGCTAGTAGAAAAAGATGGCACGATTATGGCACGATTATGGCACGATTATATGAATGAAGATTTGAAGAGCGATGGGGCGTATTTTGCGCCCGAATAAAGAAGGAAGTGAAACGGCTGCAAAATGTAACCGGTTGAATTGCAATATATTTTACAGTAGGGGTTGGCGATTAGGAAGAAAGTGGAACGGTTACAAATTGTCACCAGTTGATAAAAGAAGGTAACTTATTATGCCCAAAAACTTATCTAACGAATTATTAACAGTTCAAAAGCCCTTGATAAAATACGCTGTTGAAGCGGGATGGATTTATATCCCATCGGCGGATGCGGTTCCTTTGCGTCAGGGCGAAAGCGGGATTTCATTTTGTCGAATTCTTGCGGATAAACTGATTGAATTAAATCATGGGATCGTTACTCCTGAAAATGTCCATGAAATAATTCAGCGGATTGAATCGGTCAGTAATACAATTGAAGGCAATGCTGAGATACTCGGCTGGTTAAGGGGTGAAAAAAGTATTTATGACCCAAAGGAAAAACGGCAGAGAAATGTTACGGTTATAGATTTTTCAGATTTATCAAATGACCTGTTTCAGGTTACGGATGAATGGCAGTATACAAACGGCAGGGAGACAAACCGGGCCGATATTATGTTTCTTATAAACGGTATGCCCGTTGCAATTGTAGAAACGAAAAGCGCTAAAAAAGAAAATGGGATTGAGGAAGGATTGATTCAAATTCGTGAATATCATCATGAAACACCTGAAATGCTTACCATACCGCAAGTTTTTAATATAACACATCTTTTGGATTTTTATTATGGAGTTACATGGAATCTTGGAAGAAAAAATATATTTAATTGGAAAAATGGAAATTTTGAAAAAAAGGTAAAACAGTTTTTTAACCCTGAACGTTTTTTGACAATGCTTAAAGAATGGGTTTTGTTTTATATAAAAGATGATGAGCTTCAGAAAACGATTTTAAGACAGCATCAGGCAAGGGCGGTTGAAAAAATAATTGAGCGGTGCGCGGATAAGGCAAAGAAAACAGGGCTTATCTGGCATACTCAAGGGTCGGGCAAGACTTTTACGATGATTATATCCGCCAAACAGATTCTTGAAAGAAAAGAGTTTTTTGGCAAGCCCACAGTTATACTTATGATTGACAGGAATGAGCTCGAAGGCCAGCTTTCCGGGTGGGTCGATAGAATTTTAGGCGAGCTAAAAAACCTTGATATAAAAATTGAACCTGCGGCAAGTAAATCACGCCTTCGGGAACTATTGAAAACGGATTTTCGAGGTTTAATAATTGCAATGATTCATAAGTTTGATGGTATTCCCAAAAACATCAATGTAAGAGATAATATTTATATCCTGATGGATGAGGCTCACAGGTCTGTCGGCGGCGATTTTGGAAATTATCTTGTCGGCGCTCTGCCCAATGCGGCCCTTATAGGTTTTACGGGAACCCCGATTGATAAAACAGCTTACGGCAAAGGCACGTTTAAAATATTCGGTAAGGAAGATGGCAAAGGGTATCTTGATAAATATTCTATTGCTGAATCGATTGAAGACGGGACAACTGTTTCATTGAAATATAAATTTGCGCCTAATGAAATGAGGGTGAAGAAAGAAATCCTTGAAGAGGAATTTTTTTATCTGGCAGAAACAGAAGGAGTCAGCGATATTGATGAACTTAATAAAATTCTTGATAAAGCGGTCAGGTTAAAGTCATTTTTGAAATCAAATAAAAGGGTTGAGCAGGTCGCGCAATTTGCCGCGGAACATTTTAAAGAAAATGTAGAACCTCTTGGTTATAAGGCGTTTTTGGTTGGTGTTGACCGTGAAGCCTGCGCGTTGTATAAGGAAGCTTTAGACAAAATATTGCCTCCTGAATACTCTGAAGCTGTTTATACACCAGCCCAGCATGACAGCGAAAAATATCCTTTAGTGTACAAGCACCAGCTGACTAAAGAAGAAGAAAAAAAACACAGAAAATTATTTATTAAACCCGGAACATTGCCAAAGATATTTATTGTTACAGATAAACTGCTGACAGGTTTTGACGCGCCTATACTTTATTGTATGTATCTTGATAAACCAATGAGGGATCATGTTTTACTTCAGACAATTGCGAGAGTAAACAGGCCTTACGAAGAGGCAGGAGATATCAAAAAGCCATGCGGGCTGGTAGTAGATTTTGTCGGGATATTTGAAAAATTAGAAAAGGCATTGGCCTTTGATTCTGATGTAGTGAAAGGAGTAATCGAAAATATTGAGCTTGTTCTAATGGAATTTAAGCAATTAATGATAAAAGACGCAAAGAAATATCTTGATTTATGCAAACCTCCGATTGATGATAAAGCGGTTGAAAAGGCAATTGATGCTTTTTCTGAAAAAGAGGACAGAGAAATTTTTTTTAAATTTTATAAAGAAATAGAAACTTTGTATGAAATATTATCTCCATCAGTGGAAACAAGGGATTTTATTGAAGATGTAAAAAATCTCGGAATATTATATGAAATAGTTAGAAATAAATATAAAAAAAGAATAGCTTACTACGGGGATGTGGCAAAAAAGACGGAATTACTTATAAGAGAAAGTACTGATACATATGGTATAAAAGAAATTCTAAATGTAGTAAAGATAGATGAAAATACATTGAAGGCTTTAAAGAAGAAGAATGCTACTGATAATACGAAAATAATTAACCTGATTAATAGTATAAGTAAAACCGTTTTAGAAGATGGAGCGATTGAGCCTTATTTAAAGTCAATCGGCGAACGGGCTGAAAACATAAGCGAAGCATATGATGACAGGCAGATAATAACACATGAGGCATTAAAAGAGGCGGAGAAACTTGTGGATGAGATAAACGAAGCAAGAAGAGAACAAAAGGAATCAAAATTTGATATAAATACATTTACGATATTTTGGACATTGAAACAGGAAAATATTAAGAATCCTGAAAGCCATGCGCAAACAATCAATTCAGTTTTTATGCGATTTCCGAATTGTAATCATAATGTTGAAGAAATGCGCCAGTTGAAAGCAGAATTATATAAAGTTTTATTGCCAATTGTTGATAGAGATGAAATGATAAAATTAGTTGAACAGCTTCTAAGGATAAATCGTGGATAAAAAAGCAATAAGAACAAAAGAAGATTTGAGAAAAGAAATAACTTATCTGGCAGATAAAATAAAAGTAAAACCAAAACAGATTAGAATTCAAAAAATGAAACGGAAATGGGCTTCGTGCTCAACCACCGGCTGGGTAAGTTTCAATATTGATCTTTTAGAAAAATCTAGAAATTTTCAGGAATACGCGATTATCCACGAACTTCTTCATTTAAACATTCCAAATCATGGGAAACTTTTCAGGACTATGATGAATATATATTTACCGGCTATCCCACCTCATCATATTTCCTGAACCTGAACCCGACACCTAATTCCCGTGCGATGCTTTTGCATTTTTCTATATCTATTTCCGGGAGGGCTACCACGCTGACATTTACTTCGGGGATATATTTTTTTGCCTCTTTGATAAATTCTATGACTTTTCCATAGGTTTCTTTCCCAAAAGAAGGCCGGCATATTTTAAAATATTTTTCTTCATTTTCCGCGTTCAGGCTGATGGACATTGAATCAACCAGTCCTTTTAATTCGGGCAGGATGTTTCTTTTGTGAATCAGATTGCCATGTCCGTTGGTATCAATTCGGACAGACACGTTCCGTGTTTTTAAATTTTTGCATATTTGCTTAACCAAAGCCAACCGGATTAACGGTTCCCCAAAGCCGCAGAAAACAACTTCGTTGTATTTTCCCGTATCTCCGATGTTATCCAGAATATCTTCCAGTTCAGGCTCTTTTTGGAGTCTTAGATTATGCCCCTTAACAAAATTCGTTTTGTAACGGACGCAAAAATCGCATTTATTGGTACAGCGATTGGTTATATTAAGATATAAAGAATTACGGATTGGATAGGTAATTTTCCCTTCGGTAGGAATCGAATGGTTTATACTTTCAATCGCGAATATTTTTTTCGTATTTAAACTGGTTATTCTGGCAACATCTTCAAGAGAAAGCCCTTTTATTTCAGCTATTTTTTCCGCGGTATATCTGATAAAAGATGGCTCATTCCTTTGCCCTCTTTTTGGGACAGGAGCAAGGTATGGCGCGTCGGTTTCAATCAGGATCTTCTCAATCGATATTTTTTTAATAAGTTCCGGGTAGGTATTTTTCGGGAAGGTGATTTGGCCGGCAAACGATATGAAAAAGCCGGCATCCATAAGAAGTTTTGCGGATTCATAACTACCGGAAAAACAATGAATTACCCCGCCGCATTCATGGGCATTTTCTTCTTTTATTATCGCGATTGCGTCATCGTAAGCGTCCCGTATATGGATTATAAGCGGTTTTTTAACTTCTTTCGCGATCCGTATGTGCCGCCGAAATACTTCTATTTGTGTTTCTTTCGGAGAAAGATTGCGGTAAAAATCCAGTCCGGTTTCACCGATGGCTATCACTTTTTTATCTTTAGAAAGTGTTTTAAGCCGTTCCCAAGTTTGGATGTTTATTTTTTCCGCTTCATGAGGATGTACTCCAAGCGCCGCATAAATAAAATCGTATTGTTGCGATAAAACTAAAACATTCGCCCAATTACCAGCTTCTGTGCCGATATCGACGGCATAATCTATGCCTTCTTTTTTTAATCGGGCAATTAGTTCTGTTCTGTCCGCATTATATTGCGGAAAACTTAGGTGGCAGTGTGAATCAATAAACATAATTTACTTGCAAGGGCAGAGGCTCTTTTGCCCAGCTTCTGCGTTGCTCGTCGCTCACATACCAGAAGTATGCTACGCTCCTCGCGCCTTGAATCTGGCCAAAATAGCCTCTGCTGTCATATCAAAATTAATCACCTTGAGTTTGGCACTTTTTGTCATTCCCGCGAAAGCGGGAATCTAGTCCTTATAAATACTGGATTCGTCCCCGAAATGCCTTTATCGGGGATAGAAGCATTCGGGAATGACGGTACTTTTGACTTTTTTATTATCCTGCATTATACTCTTCCAAATGAAAAATTCAAAGATTAAACTGATTTATGATAAATTGTATTCCGCTTTTGGCCCTCAGCACTGGTGGCCTGGAGATACCCCGTTTGAGGTAATTGTAGGGGCGATACTTACCCAGAATACCTCATGGAAAAATGTATCGGTATCTATACAAAATCTCAAAAAAAATAAGGTTCTGAGCCCGCGGAAACTTTATCATCTTCCATTAGAAAAACTCAGTTTACTAATAAAATCGAGCGGATACTATAATTTAAAAGCAAAACGGCTGAAAAATTTTCTGGAAATTCTTTTTTCTGAACACAATGGGAATTTGAACAAAATGTTAAATCAAGAAGGAAGGACGTTGCGTAAATTTCTTCTTAATATTTCCGGAATCGGCCCTGAGACGGCAGACAGCATTGTGCTTTACGCGGCGGGGAAATTATCATTTGTTATTGACGCTTATACCCGCAGAATTTTCTCAAGGCATAAACTGATTAAAGAAGATATGTCTTATGATGAAATAAAAGAATTTTTTGAAAGGAACCTGCCTCCGGACATTAAATTGTATAATGAATACCACGCG
>JBDROR010000140.1:0-9099 GCA_043809805.1 bacterium | reverse complement strand
TTCTAGTTTCCCAAAGAATTTTATTAAAAAAATATCTCCAATTAATTTTTTATTTTTTATTTTTGGATTATCATTATTATCATCGCCGAACGCAAAAAGCATCACTCTCATGCCCGGAAAATTAAATTGTTTTATAACCTCTTTCACATCATCCGTTATACTGCCCAAATCCTCAGCTATAAAAGGCATATCTGGAAATTCGCGAGTCATCGCGTTAAAAAAATCCATCGCGTTCACTTTAACCCACCGTCCATTCACTGCCGTAGTTTCACAAACAGGAACCTCCCAATATCCCACCAAGCCGCGGAAATGATCAATTTTTATTATATCAAAAAGTTTCAGGGTACACGCCATTCGATCAACCCACCACTTGTAATTTGTCTCTTTTAAAACATCCCACCGATATACGGGATTCCCCCACAACTGCCCTGTCTTGCTAAAATAGTCGGGAGGAACACCAGAAACTGTAATCGGCTTTTTCTTTTCATCCAGATTAAATAACTCAGGATTTTTCCAGACATCCACGCTGTCATAACACACATAAATCGGGATATCACCTATCAATTTTATCCCATTCTCGCCGCAATATTTCTTTAACAAATGCCATTGCTTATGAAAAATATATTGCAGAAATTTTTCGCTTTCTATTTCTTCGCTATGTTTTTTGCTTATATTCTCCAAAGCACCTTGTTCCCTATTCTTCAACCCTTTTGGCCAATTGATCCAGACTCTTCCATTAAAAATTTCTCTTATAACCGTAAAAAGAGCAAAATCATCAAGCCAATCGGAATTTTCCGAACAAAATTTTTTAAATCCCCCTCTTTCCCCCTTTAGTAAAGGGGGATGATATATTTCCCCCTTTGTCAAAGGGGGATTAAGGGGGATTTTTTTAAAATTTTTATAGGCCTTAGAAAACAATTCACGTTTATAAGAAGTAACCTTGGCATAATCGCACAAATCTTCCCGAAACGCAGGCGGCAATTTGATATCTTTTTTATCTAAAAAGCCATCCTCAACTAATAAATCAGGACTGATAAAAAGTGTGTTCCCAGCGAATACAGAAACGCTGTTATAAGGACAATTGCCGAATACCGTTTCAGTAGGATTAAACGGAAGAACCTGCCAGAACCGTTGTTTTGCTTTACTAAGAAAATCAACAAATTTATAGGCAGACGGCCCAAAATCACCTATTCCATAAGGCGAAGGGAGCGAACTAATATGTAAAAGTATCCCGCTTTTTCGATTTGACATGTTATAATATTATCTATTATTTAAATTTATTTTGCAAGTGTTATAACAACGTGTTAAAATATCGTCAAATGAACTTAATTAAAGCAAACGAACGTTTAATAGTCGCGCTGGATGTTTCGACATCAGAAGAAGCAAAGATTATAGTAGAAAAGCTGGGCGATGCTGTTTCTTTTTACAAAATAGGCATAATTTTGCAGATGGGAGCGGGTTTAGAACTCGTTGACTGGCTTATTAAAAGAAATAAAAAAGTTTTTCTGGATCTTAAATATTGTGATGTGGAAGATACGATAAGGGAAGCCGTTAAACGGGTTGCTGAAACGGGAGCCGCGTTTTTAACCGTGCATGGCAATGGGAAAATTATAGAAGCCGCCGTGGAAGGAAGAGGAAAAAGCCCGTTAAAGATTTTTACGGTAACCGTTTTAACCAGTTTTGACGCTTTTGACATTAAAGATATGGGATTTCCATGCTCTGTATCCGACCTTGTGATATACAGAGCAAAAAAAACTATAGAGGCGGGCGGCGATGGAGTAATATCTTCAGCCCTAGAGGCAAAATCAATCAGGAAAGCCGCAGGAGATAAACTTTTAATCATTACGCCTGGAATCCGTCCTGAAGGAGCAAATGTGGACGATCATAAAAGATGCGCGACTCCGGCGCAGGCAATTAAAAATGGGGCTGATTATCTGGTAGTCGGAAGGCCGATAATAAAAGCGGAAAACCCCAGAGAAGTGGCAGAAAAAATCATTGAAGAAATAGAAACCACCATTCAAATTTTTTAGCAAACATTAACTTTTTTCTTAAACACCACAATTCCCAACGGAGGCAAAGTTAATGAAATGGAAGAATCCGCCTCAATGCCTCCCATATTCCCCTGATTACTGCCCCCGTAACATTCCGCGTCGCTGTTCAAAACCTCTTGCCAAAATCCATCCATCGGCACGGCAACCTTATAATTATGCCGAACAACAGGCGTAAAATTGCAAACGACCAGTATTACATCGTCAGTGGTTTTCCCCATTCTCAAAAAACTTAGGACGCTATTATCCGCGTCATGGAAATCTATCCATTTAAAACCATCCTGCTCAAAGTCAAGTTCATAAAGAGCAGGCTCATTCTTATAAAAATAATTCAAATCACGGACCCACATCCTCAGTCCCTGATGAGTGGAATATTGCAGGACATCCCAATCAAGACTGTTAGATTCATCCCACTCTTTCCATTGTCCAATTTCATCGCCCATAAATAAAAGTTTTTTGCCCGGATGCGTAAACATATACCCAAAAAGAAGCCTTAAGTTGGCGAATTTCTGCCATATGTCTCCTGACATTTTCCCAAAAAGAGACCCCTTCCCATGAACCACCTCGTCGTGCGAAAAAGGCAGTAAAAAATTCTCGGTAAAGGCATACCATAAACTAAATGTAATATCGTTCTGGCAATATTTCCGATGGATTGAATCCTTTTTAAAATATTCAAGCGTGTCGTGCATCCAGCCCATGTTCCATTTTATCCCGAATCCCAGTCCGCCCACATACGTCGGCCTGGAAACCATAGCCCACGCGGTGGATTCCTCCGCGAAAGTTTGAACACCGCTGACATTACTGTAAACCACTTCATTAAACCGCTTAAGAAAATTTATCGCCTCGATATTTTCGCGGCCGCCATATTCATTTGGAAGCCACTCGCCCGGCTTCCGGGAATAATCAAGATACAACATCGACGCGACAGCATCGACCCTGATCCCGTCTATGTGGTAATTCTTCAGCCAAAACAAGGCGTTGCTGATAAGAAAATTCCGCACCTCTCCTCTTCCATAGTTAAAAATACAAGTCTTCCAGTCAGGATGAAAACCTTTACGCCGATCCGCGTGTTCGTAAAGATGTGTCCCGTCAAAATACGAAAGTCCATGCTCATCCGATGGAAAATGCGACGGCACCCAATCGAGTATCACGGCAATATTATTCTGGTGGAGGTAATCAACAAGAAACATAAAATCCTGCGGTGTGCCATAGCGGCTCGTGGGCGCGAAATATCCAACGGTCTGATACCCCCACGAACGATAAAACGGATGCTCCATAACCGGTAAAAACTCCACATGGGTAAACCCCATAGCCTTAACATAATCGGTCAAAATGGGAGCCATCTCCCGATATGTTAAAAACCGGTTTCCCTCCTCTGGAATTCTGCGCCACGAACCAAGATGGACTTCGTAAATCGAAATAGGCCCATTTAAACGATTGTGATGGACTCTTTCTTTCATCCACAAATCATCATTCCATTTATAATCCAAATCCCAGACACGCGACGCGGTCTTTGAAGGCATCTCCCAATAAAACGCGTAAGGGTCTCCTTTGTCAACTTTATAATTACAATATTTGGAAACGATATGATATTTATAAACGACTCCTCTTGCCGCATTGGGGACAAACATTTCCCAGATGCCGGATTCATCTTTTCTCAAACTCATGGGATTCGCGTGAATATTCCACGCGTTAAAATCGCCGACAACAGACACTTTTTTCGCGTTGGGCGCCCATACGGCAAAATAAGTCCCATCGACTCCATCAATTTTCATCAAATGCGAACCTAATTTTTCATAAATGGTAAAATGGCTGCCTTCTTTAAAAAGATGAATGTCATAGTCTGTAAACAAACTTACTTCGTTATTCATAAATCCACCTCTCTTCGGTTGTGGGGGGCCCGTCATTCGACGACATCATGATTCTATAATGACTAAAGCAATTTGACAACAAAAAAATAGTGTGCTAGTATTTTTTATTATGAAAATACTCCGCGCTATTCATCCTTTTCTCCCTGCTGATAAAAAAGTTATACTCGCTGTCGGCAACTTTGACGGCATACATCTCGGCCATCAGGCCGTATTCAGGGAAATGGAAAAAGAAAAAAATAAACTAAACGGCCAAACCGTAATCCTGACTTTTGAACCGCATCCGCTCAAGTTTCTGTCTCCGGAAAAAGAACTTTTGCTTCTCACGCCATTTCATGAGAAGATGAAACTGCTGGAAAAATTTGGAATCGACATGGTTATATGCGTTCCTTTTACTAAAGAATTTTCCGGCATTTCCGCGGAGAATTTTATTAAAAATACACTTTATGACAATTTGAAGATATCTTCCATTTTTGTCGGGGAAGACTTTAATTTTGGAAAAGATAAAAAAGGGTCTTATGAGCTATTAAAAAAGTACTGTAATAAATTTGGGTTCAAAGTAAATATAATAAACACCATATCGCTGAATAATATTGTCGTAAGCAGCACCAACATCAGAAAATTTCTTTTGCAGGGGGATATTGAAACGGCAAATAAGCTGTTAGGACGGCCGTATTCCATCAGAGGGAAAATTATCCATGGCAAAGGTCTCAAAATGGAAATCCCAACCGCGACATTGGAGCCGCATCACGAGCTTACCCCTGGACAAGGGGTTTACGCGGTAAAAGTAGAATTTAGAAGCAAAAAATATCCCGGCGCAGCCAATATAGGCCATACCTACCCTTATCAAACTTATAAACCTACCATCGAGATCAATATCTTTGATTTCAATAAAACTATCTATAATGAATTTATCAAAGTAGAATTTCTGAACTTCATTCGTGAGGAAAAAATATTTAAGTCACAAGAAGAATTAATAGCGCAGATAAAAAAAGACATTGAAGAAATCAAAAAAATTACTGAATAATCATCTCTCTTACCTTCAAAGCTTTGGCATTATCAGGTTCTAATTTCAAAACTGTATCCAGTTCTCTTACCGCTTCATTCAACCTGCCTGTTTTAAAAAAAGCGTACGCGAGATTAAAATGGGAATCGGCATGGTTAGAATCTATTAATAGCGCTTGTTGATAACTCTTAATAGCTAAATCAATATTGCCGATGGTAAAATAAATATTGCCAATATTATTAAACGGCCCTGGGTTATAAGTGTCAATGGCAACCGATTTAGCAAGGTTCTCCAATGCCTTCTCCCAATTTTCCTGTTTCGCGTAAAGCGTCCCAAGTTTATAATAAACAATAGCCTGCGTAGTATCTGTTTTAATAATTTTTTCTAACTCGCTTATACTTTCCCCTACACTTGGGCTCCCGCTGAAAAAGTCCTCTGTTTCCGACGGCGAAAACATCGCGTAAAAAGGTTTGACAAAGGTTTTAGCCATTAAAAACACAAAAAGAATCAAAGGAATATAAACTACTATCCTAAAAAGAGGATATGGAATATTCGGCATAAATTTTTCTTTAAAATTTGCCGCCAGTCCGGTATATATCTTTTCTTTCTGACAGTACATATTATACATAAGTCCAATAAGCCCGGCATACAGCCAAAACAAAACTGAAGAAGACACAAATCTTAAATCAATACTGGTTAAATTAAAAACTAAACTTCCGGTTACTCCGGAAATAAGGGCAATAGTTAAAAATTGGGATTTCTTTTCTTTATTCTCTTTTATTAATACCATGCTTAAATGATAAATCAACCATACAATAACCAAAAACAAAATAAGCCCTGTTATTCCTAATTCCGCCCATATTTCTAAAAATTCATTATGCGCGTGGCGGACAAAATTTTTATCCGCTGGATGCATGGCTAAAAACGCGCTTGTTCTAAAATTAGGAAAAATCAAAGGGAAAGAACCGATTCCATGCCCAAAAATAAAACGGCTGACAGCCATTCTAACCGCTCCCTGCCAAACAAAATATCTCGCCGTGGGACGAGATAATATATTAAATAAAACATCCCATTTCCAAAAAACCAAACCCGCGGCACTAACACACACAAGGGTCCCTATTGGAATAATCTTTTCCCAATTTATTTTTTTATTTTTAAAAAACCCATATTTGAAATGTAAATAAAAGAATGTCCCGGCCATTGTTAAAAAACCTAACCAGCCGCCCCTGGTCTGGGTAACAATTAAATCGAAGAATAAAATAAAAGCAAGAAAAGAAAACAAATAAACCATTGCTTTCTTTTCTTCCTGCAATATCATATTTACCGCTACAGGGAAAATAAAAATAATATAGCCGGCAAAAAGGATGGCATTCCCAAAAGTTGAAAATATCCTGTCCATATTTACCCAGTTGACAATATCATAGCCAATAAACTGAAAAAAACCGTATAACCCCGCGAGGAAACCTGTCCATGCCAGAAATGTTATCAAACGATCGATTTTCCTCTGATCTGTTAAATTATTTATAGCTGCGAAAAAAAGAATGATTGGCAGAAACAATTGATATAAGCTAACCCACGCGGAACTTTTTGAGGGAGAAAAAAAGATTGAAACAAAAGCATAAAACAAATATATTAAAACGACAGTATTAAGCGGAGTGCGGATTAGTATTAATTCATTTTCTTCAACTAATTTAACCACCCAAAGCGCGAAAATAAACAAAATAACAAAAAAAACGCCCAAATCTTTCCATCTGGCCAGATTCATATTGTAAAGGACGCTTAGGAAAAAAAGGGCAAGAAAAAAGCAAAAATATATTAATTTATCAATCAAATCTATCGATCTAAATTTTTCGGACATTTTAAAATTGCTTACTCGAATTTGGCAAATTTATGTTATTAGTAGGTTGGGTTGAGCCTGCGAAACCCAACATCCTAATTAATATTGTTGGGTTGCGCTTCGCTTAACCCAACCTACAAATCTTTACTGGTCTACACCTTCTCCCCCATCCTGCCCTTTAACATCTCCACAAACTTTCCCATTTCCATCTGCCCCAAATTGCCTTTTTTCCGTTCCCTGACCGATATACAATTCTTCTCAATTTCCTTATCGCCTATAATTAACATATATGGAATTTTTTCATTTTGTGATTCGCGAATTTTATTGCTGATGGTTCCATCCGAAGAATCAAGTTCCACCCTAAAACCCATACCTAAAAATTCCTTCTTCAACTTATTCGCGTAATCCATATGATTGTCGGAAATAGGCAATATTTTAATCTGAACCGGGGAAAGCCACAAAGGAAAAGCGCCGCCATAATGTTCAATCAAAACACCTATGAAACGGTCTAAAGAACCTAATAATACCCGATGAATCATTACCGGCTGATGTTCCCTGCCGTCATTGCCGACATACTCCAATTGGAAACGCTGAGGCAGCGCAAAATCTACCTGAATCGTCGCGCACTGCCACGTCCGGTTTAGCGCATCACGCAGTTTAATGTCAATCTTCGGGCCATAAAAAGCCCCGTCACCTTCATTAATCCGGTAAGGAAGCTGCCGCTCATCGAGCGAAGTTTTTAAAGCATTCGTCGCCTGCTCCCAATCCTCGTCCTTGCCGATATATTTTTCAGGTTTCGTGCTTATCTCAATTTCAAATTCAGTAAAACCAAAAATATTCAATGTGTATTTTATAAAATCAATAACACCTTTTATTTCATCCGTTAATTGGTCAGGCATGCAAAAAATATGGGCATCATCCTGAGTAAAAGCCCTCGCCCGCAATAACCCATGAAGCACACCGGCTTTTTCGTGGCGATGGACCGTCCCCAATTCAAAATAGCGTAAAGGCAAATCCCTGTAACTTCGGATCTCTGATTTATAAATATAAATATGGCCCGGGCAGTTCATCGGCTTTATGCCGAATTCCTGATTGTCAACTGTAAAAAAATACATATTATCTTTGTAATAACCGTAATGCCCGGATTTTTTCCAAACATCGGATTTTAGAATCTGCGGACCGATAACCTCTTGATACTCCTTGAGATAATGTTCTTTTCTTTCAAAATCTTCGATGATACGCCGAAGCGTTGCCCCTTTTGGATAATACAAAACCAGTCCGGCTCCAATTTCATCAAAGATATTGAATAATTTTAATTCACGTCCCAATTTGCGATGATCCCGCTTTTTCGCTTCTTCAATCTGGAACAAATACTTGTCTAATTCATCCTGAGTGGGGAATGAAATGCCGTAAATCCTCTGCATCATCGCATTTTTCTCATCGCCGCGCCAATAAGCCCCGGCAATAGAAAGAAGTTTGACTACTCCAACTTTCCCGGTGGAACGAAGATGCGGCCCGCGGCAAAAATCTTTAAAATCTCCCTGCTTATAGAAACTGAGTTCATCCCCGCGTTGTTTAGCTTCACTAATTAATTCTGACTTAAATCTTCCATACATTCCATTCCATACTTCGGAATCACCATCATGACTAAATTTCTTTGAAAAAATATAATCACTTTTAATAATATCTTTAATCTTCTTTTCAATGGCGTCTAAATCTTCAGGCAAAAACGGTTCTTTCTTATAAAAATCATAATAAAAACCATTTTCAATGGCAGGACCGACCCCTAACTCCACTTCAGGGAAAAGCGATTTCACAGCCTGAGCCATGATATGGGAAGTGCTGTGCCAATAGACTTCTTTCCCCTCTTTGGTCTTAAAATCCACATCTACAACATCAACAACTTTATCCAATTTGCACTCCTGAAAAAATGTCACAAGTATTATGCTTCACTTGTGACGTGTGACCTTTATCAACTTGTGACTTTCAATTATGGTGGGCGATACTGGACTTGAACCAGTGACCCCTTGCATGTCAAGCAAGTACTCTAACCACCTGAGCTAATCGCCCCGCATCCGTAAATCGTCATTCGTGAAATGTGAATCGTAAAAATTAAGCAAGCAACCACGTAATATTATTATAAACGGAAGCATATTAACATATCAGTGTATAATGTGCAAGGGAAAGATTGGGTTGATGGGTGGAATGAAAATCTTATTGAAATTATAGGATATTTTCGGTATATTGTTAATGTCGTTCCGAGCGGCTTTTTGTCATTCCGAACAAAGTAGGGGCGACCCTATGTGGTCGCCCCAATAAAAGAGGACAGCCACGCAGGGC
>JBDROR010000139.1:0-8490 GCA_043809805.1 bacterium | reverse complement strand
CCCGAAATGGGAGGGCGAAGCACCGCCTCGCCCCTACGGGGGAAAGATTTTTCCCTTCGGTCGAAATGACAATTACTGGATTCCCGTTTGCACGGGAATGACAGAAAGAGAAAAGGAAGTAATGTGGCTGATGTAAAAAATTTTCTAAAGATAAAAAGAAAAAGTTGCGAATATCGTCCGGTTTGCGAACGGGTAAAAGATTTTGGAGAAACGACTATTTTGCGCGAACTGGAGCATTCGCGGGAACAATCCCTGCGCTGCATGGATTGCGGGACGCCATTTTGCCATTGGGGATGCCCTCTGGGGAATATTACTCCTGAATGGAATTATCTTTTGTCAAATAATAAGATTGACAAGGCGATAGAGCTTTTACAGTCAACCAATAATTTCCCGGAGTTTACCGGAAGGATTTGCCCTGCCATTTGCGAATATGCCTGTGTTTTAGGAATTAATGATGACGCGGTAACTATCCGCGAAAATGAATTGGCGATAGTTGAAAATGCTTTTAAAATGGGATTTATTAAACCTAATCCGCCTCGGAAACGTACCGGCAAGAGAGTTGCGATTGTTGGTTCCGGCCCGGCTGGGATGGCCTGCGCGGATCAATTGAATAAATATGGACATAGTGTGACTGTTTTTGAACGGGACGACAAAGTAGGCGGGATTCTTCGTTATGGCATTCCCGATTTCAAATTGGAAAAGGCTATAATTGACCGCCGTCTTGAGATTTTAAAAAAAGAGGGAATAAAATTTAAAACAGGAATTGATATAGGAATCGATAAACCTATATTGGAATTAAAAGAAAAGTTTGACGCGGTTTGTATGGCATGCGGAAGTCAGACGCCGCGTGATTTGAAAATCGAGGGAAGAGAATTAAAAGGGATTCATTTCGCGATGGATTTTTTAATACAGGCAAACCGCCGCAATAATGGAGAGAAAATATCAGAAGATAAAATGATTGATGCAAAAGGCAAAAAAGTAGTGGTTATTGGCGGCGGAGATACAGGCTCGGATTGTATAGGAGTTTCTCACAGGCAGGGAGCGAGTTATGTAATTCAATTGGAAATTTTACCGTGTCCTCCAAAAGAACGCGCGAGAGATTTCCCGTGGCCAAAATATCCGATGCTTTTCAAGACGACAACAAGTCATGAAGAAGGCTGTGAACGAAAATGGAACGTTTTGACCAAAAAATTTGTTGGGGAAAATGGATGTGTTAAAAAGGTTGTTTGCGCGAATGTGGAATGGCAAAAAGACGCGAAAGGGTGTCCGGTGATGAAAGAAATCTCCGGAACGGAGTTTGAAATCAATGCGGATTTAATAATACTCGCATTAGGTTTTGTTAAAGAATCCATTCAAAATTATCTCACATCCCAGCAAGGCATTTTTGTCTGCGGAGATATGCGGCGGGGACAATCTCTGGTTGTATGGGCGATTGCCGAAGGGCGAAATTCCGCGAAGGCGATTGATGAATACCTTCAATTATTTTAAAAAGTCAATGCCTCTTTTAAAACCTCGTCGATCTTATTTACATAAATAAATTTTAACTTGTTTTTTATATGCGGCGGGAGTTCCGTAATATCTTTTTTGTTTTTTTCCGGGAGTATAACTGTTTTTATTCCGGCTCGCAGAGCGGCCAAAACTTTTTCTTTTATGCCGCCGACAGGAAGGACAGTCCCGCGCAAAGTAATTTCACCGGTCATTGCCAGGTTGTTTTTTACTTTGTGCCCTGTAAGAAGAGAGGCAAGAGATGTAGTAATAGCAACTCCTGCTGATGGGCCGTCTTTCGGGATAGCGCCTGCGGGAACATGCAGGTGTAAATCATATTTATCAAAAAAGTTTTCTTTTATTTTCATTTTTTTAGCGTGAGCGCGTATATAGCTCAAGGACGCCTGCGCGGATTCCTTCATTACACTGCCAAGCTGTCCGGTTAAATTAAGATTTTTTGCGCCTTTCATCATTGTTGATTCAATAAAAATAATGTCTCCTCCGGCTGGAGTCCACGCTAGCCCGATAGAAATACCGGGTTCGGTCAACCGCTGAGCGGTTTCAGAAAAGAATTTTACCTGCCCGAGATAATCGGATAAATTTTTCTTTTGTATATAAAATTTATTTTTAGAACCGCTCACGATTTTCTTTGCTGTTTTTCTACAGATGGCGGCAATTTCCCTTTCCAGATTTCTTAAGCCGGCTTCCTGAGTGTAATTTTGTATAATTTCGGATAGTACATCTTTGGAAAACTCCAGGGTTTCCCGGGTTAAACCATGTTCGTTTAATTGTCTTGGTATAAGAAATTTTTCCGCGATAAATATTTTTTCATCCAGAGAATAACCGGGTAATTCAATTACTTCCATTCTGTCTCTAAGGGCAGACGGAACCGGGTCAAGGATATTTGCTGTGGTAATAAACATCACTTTTGATAAATCAAAAGGTAAATTGATGTAATGATCCGTGAAACTATAATTTTGTTCCGGGTCGAGGACCTCTAAAAGGGCGGATGACGGATCCCCTCGGAAATCAGTGCCGAGTTTATCCACTTCGTCAAGCATGAAAACCGGATTTTTAGAACCGGACTTTTGTATCCCCTGGATTATTTTTCCGGGCAATGCCCCGACATATGTCCGCCTGTGTCCTCTTATTTCAGCTTCATCGCGGACACCTCCTAAAGACATTCTGAAAAACTTTCTGTCCAACGCGCGGGCAATAGATTTCCCAAGGGATGTTTTCCCTACGCCCGGAGGGCCGACAAAACATAGAATAGGGCCTTTCATATCCTGTTTTAATTTGCGTACTCCAAGGTATTCTAAAATTCTTTCTTTTACCTTTTCAAGGTTATAATGGTCATTATCAAGAATTTTTTTCGCGTTGATGATATCGAGTCTGTCTTTTGTTTCTATGTTCCATGGGAGCGATATTAACCACTCTAAGTAATTTCTGGATACAGTATATTCCGCCGCTCCGTGGGACATTTTTTGTAAACGGTTAAGTTCTTTTAGAGCCTCTTTTTCTACATCTTTCGGCATGGCGGATTTTTCAATTTTTTCTTTTAATTCTTTAGTTTCCATACCGCGTTCATCTTCGTCTCCTAATTCTTTTTGTATAGCTTTCATTTGTTCGCGAAGATAAAATTCACGCTGTGTTTTATCAATTTTATTCTGCACATTTTCCTGGATTTTTGATCCTAATTCTAAAAGTCTCAGTTCTTTATTTAAAAATACCGTGACCTTTTCTAATCGGGTTTTCACATCAAACGTTTCTAAAATATTTTGTTTTTCCGTCGCGTTAAGGTTTAGATTTGACGCGGCAAAATCCGCTAAAAGTCCGGGGTTGTCAATATTCATCGCGACAATTTTCAATTCATCGGGAAGATATGGCTGCATGGATATAATCTTCTGGAACTGAGCGGCGGCATTTTTGGCGGACGCTTCCAAATCAATAGTATTATTTAATAAATCCTTAATGGGGGTAATCTTAGAAATAAAATACGGCTCGTCCTGAATTATTGTGTCTATTTTTATTCTGCGGATTCCGCTTACAATTATCCTGATTGTTCCTTCCGGAAATTTTAAAAGGCGTATCACCTTTGCCGCGGTTCCAAATGAATAAAGGTCGGAAGCTTTTGAATCTTCTATGTTCCCACGTGTGGCTACCAATCCCAATGTTTTATTACCGGACATAATTTCATCCAGCAGTTTGATTGATTTTTTTGAATTGATGATAAGCGGGATGCTGATAAAAGGATAAAGTATTGTATCTTTTACCGGTAGTATCGGCAGTGTATCCGGAATATCTATCCGTTCTATTTCTTCCTCGTTGAATCCATTTAATTTATTCATATTTATTTTTTAGCTAAAACAATCCTTAAAAACCCGTTTTGGTAAATTGCCTTTATTTTTTTAGTATTTATTTCAATCGGCAAATATATAATTTTTTCAAAATAGCCTGAGTGTATTTCCATTTGGTTGTAATTATTTGGTGTTTTACCATCCATTGAAGCGGTGCGGCGGTGGCCGGCAATGGTCAGGGCGTCGTTAGACACAGCTATCTCAAAATCGTCTTTTTTCATTCCGGCGATTTCCATTACAATAATAAACTCATTTTTATTTTCACTTACATCCGTTGGGGGATGCCAGATATTCTCATTAATCATAGCCAGCGGAGTATTAAATATTGAAATGTGTCTGAGCATTTTTTCCATTTCATTGTTAATACCGCTATGGCTGGCAAATAATCTGATTTTTATAAACTGGCTCATATTCATTGGGATACACAAGTAATGTCAAAAACAACACAAAGAAAGATTTCTCCCTTCGGTCGAAATGACAATTAAAGATCCTCGATACCGTCGGAATATATCATAAAAAAGGGAAAAATGCAAATTTCTTAAATTGTCTCCACATACGCCGGGAAATTTTTGACGGTAATTTTTCGAATGGCTTCCGGACCAAGTTCAGGATACGCGATGAGTTCGTTTTTCACAATAAATTGCCTCAAATATGCTCCGGCGCCTCCATACGTCACAAAATAAATCGCGTTATATTTTTTAATGGCATCCGTAACTTCTTTCGATCTTGTTCCTTTTCCAATTGTTCCCTTGATCCCGTGTTCCAATAAGATTGACGTGAATGGGTCCATTCTTTTACTTGTGGTGGGGCCTGCCGAACCGATGACTTCTCCTTTTCGTTCAGGTGTCGGCCCGCAATAATAAAGGATCTGGCCTTCGAATGGGAATGGCAGTTTTTTGCCATTTTTAATTAATTCGGCTAACCTTTTGTGCGCTTGGTCGCGGGCAATGTAAAGTGTGCCGTTTATTTCAACTTTATCTCCGGCCGTTAAATTTTTTATTATTTTATTGGTTAAAGGCGTATATATTATTTTAGAATTCACGCTTGAAATTATAACATATAATTTCAAGTTTGGCAAATTTTCAAATCCCCCTTATTCCCCCTTTGTAACCTGCCTGCGGTAGGCAGGAAGGGGGATTTAGGGGGATTTTATAAAATTATTGACACAATATGTATGAATGCTTATAATAAAAAGAATCCAAGGATTTCTCCCTTCGGTCGAAATGACAAATGTGCGGCCGAAATGACAATATAATAAGTCGCAATGTTCAAAATTAAAAGTGGATCATATGTTTAAAAAAGGATTTTTTGCCCGGTGGTTATCAAGCAGTTTTGCGTTGCTTGTTGTTTCTTATTTTTTTGAAGGTATAAAAATTAAGGATATTTCAAGCGTATTTATAGCGGCATTTGTTTTAGGGATAGTTAATGCCGTAATCAGGCCCTTTGTTTTTGTTTTTACCCTGCCTTTTAATATTGTCACGTTAGGTTTTTTTACTTTAATCATCAATGGATCAATGCTTTATCTAACCTCGTGGTTTATGGAGGGGTTTGATGTCCAGGGTTTTGGAGCCGCTGTTTTTGGGGCGTTGTTTATAAGCGCCATCAGCGGAATTTTAAATTATTTTATTAGTGATCAGGGGAAAATTGAGTTTATTAATTTTGGTACCGGGAAAACAGGGAAAAAACGTTATAGTAAAGAAGACGCGGTTGAAGCCGATTATGAAATTATTGACCCAGCCCCTCCTGAATCAGAAAAGAAGGGGTAAGGGAGTGAAGCGGTTGAATTATTTAAAGAAAAGTTCAGAAAAGGAGGGGCTGGGTGGAAGATGGATATCTGGGGAAACAACTTCACAAATTGAATAAAATTGGTATTGCGTTGACAAGCGAGCAAAATTTAGACAGGCTTCTTGAAATGATTGTGAGCGAGGCAAGGAGCCTTGTTAATTGTGACGCGGGAAGTCTTTATATAAAAAGGGATGATTTTTTAGACTTTGTAGTAAACCAAAATGATACATTGACAAAGCGGTTGGGCGAGGCAAAGATTAAAGAGTTATTTAAAACATTTAGTGTCCCGATAACTAAAGAAAGTGTATCGGGATATACGGCTTTGACCGGTGAGGTTTTGAATATTCCCGATGTTTATGAAATTCCAAAGGGCGGGGATTACAAGATTAATCTTAATTATGACCGCCGCAATCAATATAGGTCCAAGTCAATGCTGGTTGTTCCTTTGAAAGATAATGAAAATAAGGTAATTGGGGTGCTCCAGTTGATTAACGCGATGGATAAGTCGGGGAATATAATTTCATTTTCAGGGGAGATGGTTGAAGAGTTTATTTGTTCGTTAGGGTCACAAGCCGCTATTGCGATAAAAAACGCGCAGTTGGCCAAGGAATTAAAGGAGGCTTATCTTGATACCATTTATTGTTTATCAGAAGCGGCAGAGTCAAAAGATATGGACACTGGAATGCATATTCAAAGAGTGAGTAATTATTCCGTGGCGTTAGGGAAAAAATTAGGCCTTGATGAGAATGAGTTAGAGCTTATCCTTTACGCGAGCCCGATGCATGATATCGGAAAGGTGGGAATACCTGATGCTGTTTTATTAAAACCCGGGAGATTGGATCAGGAAGAAAGAAAAATTATTGAACAACATACCGCTATCGGCGCCCATATTTTGTCTAAGGCAAAGGGGCCGTTTTCAAAAGTGTCAAAGGATATTGCCTTGACCCATCATGAAAAATATGACGGGACGGGGTATCCAAACAAACTAAAAGGAGAAGAAATTCCGCTTTCAGGAAGGATTGTCGCGCTGGCGGATGTATTTGACGCTCTTATCAACAAGAGATGTTATAAGTCTGCCATGCCTTATGAGGATGCCTGTGAAATTATTAAAAAAGAATCAAGCCATCATTTTGATCCGAAGGTGGTAGCCGCGTTTTTTGACGCTTATGAAGATGTTAAGGGTATATTTGAGAGATACAAAAATGTACCTGTTAAAGAATCAATAAAATTGCCGTTGTAGGGGCGACCCTATGTGGTCGCCCTGTAAAAGAGGGTAGCCACGCAGGGCTGCCCCTACAGGGAAATGACAGTTACATTTGGGTCGAAATGACAGATAAACGGAGGATAAAAAATGGATACTTCAATTCATTATTGGAAAGAAAAGTTCATAATAGCCGTTTCCCTTGTAGTTTTTAATTTTTTAATTATAGTAAAACTTTTTGACTTTATTTCAAATTCCACTCTCTTATTTGTTGGACAGCAAATTAATTCCATTTTTCTGTTTTTTATTTACGTTTTTTTTACTGTATTTATACCGGGGATAATAATCGGGCTTGGGATTTTTATTTGTATTCTTGTTTATTATATTTTTGTGCGTTCTATATGGTTGTTCGATGCCGAAGAAAATAATATTATTGGGGAACGCGCTAACAATATTTATCTGTTCTCGTTCAATGTTTTAAGCAAAATTTTGATGTTTTTGGTCCTGTTTTCTGTCTCGAATGTTGTTTTGTTTATAATCTTAGGCGGTGAAATACAGCCAAACAATTTGACTTATTTTGCAGCCTTTTTAATGGCAAATTTGCTTTTTGTTGAAAGTGAGAATGTTTTGGCAAAACGATTGAATTTGCCCGCCATTTTCCCAAACATTAATATTTCGTTTAAATATTTCGTTAAAAATATTTTATTAATAATTATTATAAGCTTAATTTTGGTTGCCGGTGTTCAATTTATAGGCGGGATAGCGAATCGCCTTAATTTAAAGATACAAGCGAAGCCTGAAAATGGAGTTTGCGTCGATCCTTTGGTTAAAATGGAAGTTACAGTGAAAGGTATAACAAATACCGGAAGGAAAAATTCCGTTCCGATTTATTTAGACCGTATGAATAGGTTATATCAAAAAGCGAAGCGGGAATTTGCTTCCGGGAATTATTTAATAACGATTGGTTTATTGCAAAAAGAGCTTAATGTGAGTTCCAATTTTTTTGTTTCCGTTTACAGCGACAGGATGCACCCGTGGGTTAGTAAACTTTTAAGCGATAAAATATCCAACAACATTCTTTTTATTAAGAATAGCCTGCCGGCCCCTTTGGCAGATGTGGGATATCCCGCGTCCGCGAATAAAGATAAATTTAATGAATATTTCCTTATCCCTCTGGCTATAAACGAAGAACTAAAAATTAATGTTTGGAAAAACTCGCGCGGCGCGTATTCTCACGTTTTCCGGGAAAGCGAACTTTTGGATATTTCACAGGCGCACATTAATAAAAAAATTGGAGACTGTTTTTTGCTTTTGGGAAATTATGGTTCCGCTAAAGATTATTACGGCCATGCGTTAGAAAAAAACGGTTACTGTATAGAAGCCAAAAATAATTTGGGCTATATATACATGAAAGAAAATAGTTTTATTAAGGCGGAGTGTGAATATAGGGATATCCTTGATATTTCCCCCAATTATGCCTTAGCTAAAATTAATCTTGGGAATTTATATCTTAACAACGGGCGGGTTGAACAGGCATTAAATGTGTTACGAACAATTGATTTGAAAGATGATTTTCCGCGAAAAATCAAAATATTCTATTATCAAACCATGGCTGACGTATTTTATAAAAAAAGAGAATTTAAGGAAGCGGAGAAGATATAT
>JBDROR010000138.1:0-2461 GCA_043809805.1 bacterium | reverse complement strand
CATGTGATTTGCGAAATGGATTGATTCGTTCTTTGTTACTACAACCATTAATAGTTTAGTTAAAGCGGAATCAAATTGATTTTTGACAGTTTCTATATTATTAACAGATAATGCAGTTTCTTTTCCATGAGAATCTAGAATAAGGAACTGGGCTGTCAGTAATTTGCTGGGATTTTTCATTGTTTTACCCTCATTATTATTTATTTGTAGAGCTATGCATATTTATTTTTAAAAGTGCGCATAAATTCAAGCAATGCTTGCATAGCCTGATTCTTAAGCATAATACCATTAACATAAATTGTCAATATGCGTAAGAGTAACATGTCGGAGCAATATGATAATGTCATAGTATAGCAATATAGAAATGTCATACCTGCTAATTTTTGTGTCATAATGGTTTAGATAGTAAATTTATTAATTTAGTACTAATCTAGACAAAATTATGACCCAAAAACTAATTGTTATGACAGAGAAAGAATCCATGAGGTATGATGTCATCAAAAGCTTAATTGACGGCAAGCTTAACGGCACAGATGCTTCAAAACAAATTGAAGTATCAGTAAGGCAAGTAAAACGGATGAAGGCGGCGGTTATTCAAGATGGCATCTATGGAATAATTCATTCCAGCCGAGGCAGAACAGGCAATCGTAAATTAGATGACGAAATGGTCGAGAAAGCAGAAAAATATTTAAAGGAAAGATATTATGACTTCGGACCATCGTTTGCTTCGGAAAAACTTGAGGAAGAATACGGCATCAAGATCAATAAAGAATCGGTAAGGCGCCGGATGATAGACCTTAACTTATGGAATCCCAAACCAAGAAAAAAATCAAAAAAATGGCATGTATGGAGAGCGCGAAAAGATAACTTTGGAGAGATGCAACAATTCGACGGATCTTACCATATCTGGTTCGGCGATGAGAAGGCTTGCCTGTTGCTGTCAGTAGACGACGCTACGGGTAAAATCACTTATGCTAAATTTGATTACAATGAAGGAGTAGCCGCGGTTTTTAAATTTTGGACGGAGTATTTTATTAAAAACGGGCTGCCAATTTAAATATACTTAGACAAATTTAGCACATACAAAGTTAATCATAAAAATGCCGTGGATAACAAAGATTTGCTAACTCAATTTCAAAGAGCCATGAATCAAGCAGGCGTAAAGCCGATAACAGCCTACAGCGCTGAAGCAAAAGGCAGGGTTGAAAGGATGTTTCAAACGCTGCAAGATAGATTGGTTAAAGAGTTGCGATTGGCGGGGATTACAACGATAGAAGAAGCTAATAAATTTTTAGAAGCATACATCCCTAAATTCAATGCTAGGTTTGCCGTAGTCCCGAAGCGTAAGAAAAATCTTCATAAAAAATTAAGCAAAACCATAAAAGAAAAATTGCCTCAAATATTCTCAATTCAAAATACTAGAAAAGTAAATAACGATTATACAATCATGTTTAAAAATCAGTATTTCCAATTAGACGAAATACAGCCGGCGACAGTTTATAAAAAAGATACTGTAATTGTGGAAGAACATCTAACAGGAGAAATTAAACTTAACCTGAGAGGGAAATATTTGAATTATAAGGTTCTACCGGAACGACCTAAAAAAGAAATGAATATCAAGTTGCCTGCTCTTACCGGCCGAAAACAATCGACTTACAAACCGCCGATTGATCATCCGTGGAGAAAGCAGATTTTATTCAAAAGTCAAAAAACAAACCAACCGATTTTTATACAAAAATAACCATTTACCTATCAAGGTATGACATTTCTATTTTGCTCACACCTATGACATTTCTAAATTGCCTTGACACTTGACAACATTGTTTCAACATATTATCAATTCTTTACACCTTATCCATATTAATTTGGAAAAAAATCAACATTTTAGTTAATAGGTGTCTGACTCCTATCTAAAAAAGACTATTTCAACAGACACTAATTAGGGGACAAGTCTATAAAACAAAAAAGAGAGGTCTAGCTTCGCTAAACCTCTCTTATTATTTTCAGTCGGGCAAATACGCCCTTTTTTATTTAATCCTCGCACCCGCAAGGTTCACTGGTGGAAAAATTTAATACACTTTCGGTTTCGCATCCGACTCTTTCATCAACAGGAACCTCTACCGAATAATTGGGATCACCCTGTTCTTCCAGTTCCCCCTCGCCTAAGTTGGAATAGCTTTCTTCAACTTGGGCGGCATAATCTTCAATGCTCACAGTCTCCTCGCCAAAATCCTCGGCCGCCTCATCCAATTGCTCTATCATCTCGTCAAGATCATCATACATTCCATCCACATCCCCCGCAGAAATCATTTCACCTTCAGTGTTCATAAAAGTATAATCCTCAAAACACTCACGATTTTGATATATTGCTGATAATAATATACCGTAAAACGGATCAATCATCCCGTTAGCGAAATAAAATAGCGGATTCAAATCACATAGAACATAGATATAAGGCGGG
>JBDROR010000137.1:0-3927 GCA_043809805.1 bacterium | reverse complement strand
CCCATTCAATCCGGCGTGCAATCCAGACAAAGCCCCTGTCACTTGTTAAATTCCCAATAATCTTTTTGCTGTTAACTCCCAATATCTCCGATAAAACTTCAGCGGCCTCCATCGGATTTTTTATGTTTTTCGGTTCGCCATAAATAGAATACATGGAAGCACTTACTGCCAATTCCCTCATTTTACGGTCATATATGGCTCCTCTTTTTGGTTGAAGATTAACAACTTTCTGATGCTGGCGTGAAGCCTTTTGCGAAAAATCTTTATGCTGGATAATTTGAATTTGAACCAAACGCAGAATAATAAAAAAAACAGTCACTCCTAAAAAACAGAAAAAAGCGGCTATGCGAAACTTTATTTTTTTAGCAAGCACTGTTTCCCCTCAAAATAGTCGATAGTCGACAGTCGTTAGTATTTCCACTCTCTGTTCACTATCGACTAACGACTGACGACTGACGACTATTTAAGTGTACGGACATCCTTGGGAACAGTTAATCCTAACTGCTCAGTCGCAATATGTTCAATCCGATCCAGCGAACGCAGGCTCGCAATTTCCAACTGCAAATTCCTATTTTCTTCTATTAATTTCCTTTGCTCTTCCTGTATCTGGTTTATCGCATAAACCTTTTCCCTAGATTCCATTCTCTGGTATATGTAAAAAAGAAAAATAAAAATTATCCCTAAAACAAAAATAGACGTAAGAATCATTATTTTTAACTCTTCGCGATTTTTTATCTTATCCATTATCTCAAAAATCGGATAACCTGAGAAATACCCTTCTTGGAACATTAAAACTCCTATGGAATGCCACCAGTATTATTTTAACTTGTGACGTTCTAAGATTGTCATTTCGACCGCACAACTACTGTCATTTCGACCGAAGGGAGAAATCTTTCCTAAATTGAACGACAAGTATAAGATTCCTCGCTCCCGCTCGGAATGACAAACCGCTCCGTTCGCAATGACAACAAACGACGGTATCTGCACTTTCTACTCAGGCAATCCTTTCTATCACCCGCATCTTCGCGCTTCGGCTGCACGGATTTCGCCGAATTTCTTTAAAGGAAGGCACCAAAGGCTTTCTTGTTATAAGTGAAAATCCGCCTTCCTTAGCCTTATTCCTGAATACATTTTTTACTATTCTGTCCTCTAAAGAATGATAGCTTAAAACTACAATTCTTCCCTTTATCGCCAAAATGTCCAACGCGCCCAAAAGCCCTTCTTCCAGTGCCTTCAATTCGTCGTTTACCGCAATCCTCAAAGCCTGAAACGTCCGCGTCGCGGGATGAATCCTTCCCCTGCCTGCTACCGCTTTTTTTACAATTTCAGCAAGTTCGCCGGTAGTCTTTACCGGACATTTCGATCGCTCATAAACTATTGCCTTTGCTATTCTTCTTGAAAAACGCTCCTCGCCGTATTCAAAAATTATCCTTGCAAGCTCATCATAAGATAAATGATTAACCAGATAACCCGCCAACACATCCTGACTCTGGTCCAGCCTCATATCCAAAGGATAATCCGCGTTAAAAGAAAACCCTCTCGGACCTTCCTTCAACTGGTATGAGGAAACACCTAAGTCAAATAAAACCCCGTTAACCAAAGGCAGTTTTAATTCCCTCCATATTTTTTTAATATGGCGGAAATTATCCCTGATAATTACCAAGTTCTCTCGTTTCAATCCACGCGTTCGTACTGGGCACGATACACTTTCAAGACACCTTTGAAATGCCAGAATACCATCTTCATCACAATCGATCCCAACCAGTTTTCCTCCGGGGAGAATCTTTTCCAAAATCGCTTTAGCATGTCCACCTCCGCCTAATGTCCCATCCACGTAAATATTTCCATCAAAAGAACCAAAATGCGCTAACACCTCTTCCAACATTACCGGGATATGCGAATAATTAATCACAGTTTCAATCCACACGCCCGCATGGAGCGCGACTTAAACGGCTGGGAACCTTTATTGTAATAATACGCGAACCCTTTAAAAAATTCATTCCCGATATTTGTAAATTATTTTTATTAACAAACTGCTGGCCGCAAGAGATAATAAACGACTTTTGACCGGCATCTTCTTTCCTGGTGTTTTTAATAATCACTAAAAACTCCTCACTTATATACCCAAATCAACTAATTTTTCAGACGCGTCTTCAAAAATCTTTTCCCCTACTGATAAGAAATTTTCCCAGTTATTTTTACTCCAAATTTCTATACGATTGCCGACGCCTATAATAACCGCATCCTTAGTAAGACCGGCATACTGGCGCAACGTCGAAGGGATATTTATACGGCCCTGTTCATTTACCTCGCATTCCGTCGCTCCGGACAGAAGAAAACGCAAAAATGAACGCGCCTCTTTTTTGGTAGTAGGAAGCCCCGCAATTTTCTTTTCCCAGATTTTCCACTCTTTTGGATTAAACACAAACAGACATTTCTCAAGCCCGCGCGTAACAATGAAGACGGCTTTTTTCTTCTGCCGCATTTTGGATGGGATACTTAACCTTCCCTTTTCATCTAAAGTATAGTGATATTCCCCTGTATACATTTTTACACCTTTTTACACTTTCATACAAAATTTTACACCCAAAATTTTGGTTGTCAAGGGAAAAATGAAAATTATAATAAAAATAATTTGGGGAATATTTTTTAATAAAAATTTGGCTGGTTTTTTGCCGCCTCAAGGATAATTTTCGCGCACGCTTCGGCATCAGACCCAGCTTCATGGTGGTTCAGAGAAATATCGAGGTATTTGCAAACGTTAGGAAGCGTTGTAGGATAAATATTCCAGACCTTTCGAGCAAGCAGCATTGTGCATTGAAATGAGTAAGAAGGTACACTTAGGCAAGCTTTCTTACAACACTCATTCAGAACAGAGCGGTCGAAACCGGCATTATGCGCCGCTAGAAATTCTACATTCGCAAATTTTTTACGGAGAGATGGCCATAGCTGACGAAACGTCGGGGCATCAACAACATCATTCCACGAAATGCCATGCAAAGACGTGAATATGAAATTCCTTCGTGGAGGACGAATATGATAAAACGTACGATCAACAATAGCACTGTTTTCAACTCGCACCATACCTACGGCACACGCGCTATCACGTCCATAGTCCGCAGTTTCAAAATCAATTGCCATAAAGCTTTTTGCTATTTTTGAGTTCACTTTTTAAGTGTCCTATCCGCCGGTTTCGGTTCATCCCCACGCGTGTGGGGAACATTAGGGTAAAACTATTAAGCCCTGCCTGTTTTCTAAACCCGTCGAATTCGACGGGTATGCGCCTGCGAGGGGCGCGACTATTAGCCATAGTTAAACACCTGCCTTTCTGTTTGTTTCAATCCACGCGCCCGCGAGGGGCGCGACGCTTCTTGGGCTTCTTTCGCAGTCGAGTTACCCGTTTCAATCCACGCGCCCGCGAGGGGCGCGACGTGCGCAGTGATTGCAGTCAATAGCGATTTCTTTCGTTTCAATCCACGCGCCCGCGAGGGGCGCGACCGGTAAATGTGCGCTATCGGGGAACGTGTCTTGGTTGTTTCAATCCACGCGCCCGCGAGGGGCGCGACCTACCAATTCCGCCGGCTATATTGCGTCGTGTCAAAAGTTTCAATCCACGCGCCCGCGAGGGGCGCGACTCAGACATTTATCAGCCACATTATACCATTCCTCTGTTTCAATCCACGCGCCCGCGAGGGGCGCGACATATCGAACAGAAAAGCTTGTGAATGTTGTCGGGAGTTTCAATCCACGCGCCCGCGAGGGGCGCGACATTTATGCAGGGATTGTCGGAGGGACATAAAATGTTTCAATCCTCGCGCCCGCGAGGGGCGCGACGCTTCCTGGGCTTCTTTCGCAATTTGGTTACCCGTTTCAATCCACGCGCCCGCGAGGGGCGCGACAGTTTAGCTACATTAAATATTGATGTCA
>JBDROR010000136.1:0-5745 GCA_043809805.1 bacterium | reverse complement strand
ATTGCTTTATCTTCTTTCTGATATTCAACAGCATAAACACTTGATAATATCCAAACAAAACTGGAGATAACGCCCATTAAAAAATTAAAACTGTCAACATTAAATTTTAATTCGATATCCAGCCCGCTAAATATTAGCAGTTCAATGGCAGTGCCTTTGGAAATATGCGGATAAAGAGATATTATAAGAAAAAAATTTATAGCACAGATAACAGCTGTAAGATAATGCATTGTCCGCCTTGTCGCAAAAGGGACCAATAAAAACCAAACAGCCGGGAAAAGTATAGTTATTAAAGGAATGTAGTTAATCCACATATTTTTATATTAATTAGCTGTACCAACCGAAATGACAACAGCTTATTTTAACAGTAACAACTCAGCCGCCGCCTCATTTGATAAAACATAAGGCAGTGACCCAATAAATCCAAATGTAAAAGATAAAACAGTGACTATAATTAAAGGCATTAACATATTCAATGGAGCCTCCGGTGTTTCTTTTGGAAATGCAGAAAATTCATCACGCGTTCCAAAATAAGCGTAAAGTATCGGCGGTAAAAAATATCCAAGCTCTATAACCGTATTAATCAAAAAAACCGATGCCAGCACCGGTTCGTTAATTAAAAGATGCCCTTTAACCAGATTCCATTTGCTTATCCATCCAGCCATAGGCGGAAGCCCTACAATACCAATTACTCCAATCACGAAACATGCCATAACAATAGGCATTTTCTTGGAAATCCCGGACAACTGCGGGATTTCAGTCTTTCCTTTTAACTTGATAATTATTCCTATAGCATAAAACAAACTAATCTTCATAATCGAATGATACATAACATGAACCAATCCGCCTGTAAGCGTCCAATAATTGAGAGAGGCCGCTCCAAGGACAACGTAACCAAGCTGATTAATAGTTGAATAGGCCAAAAGCTTCTTCAACTGCCGCTGCCGAAGCGCCATAACAGCCGCGCCTAAAATAGTAACAACGCAAATAAGCGCAAGTATCGTATTTAAATGCAGACTACGGAATAACTCCCTGCCAAAAATATTATAAATCATCCTGATAAGCCCGTATGTCCCAACATTCACTATTGCTACGGCATGAAGTAAAGCACTGATTGGGGTCGGCGCAACCATTGCGCCTGGAAGCCATGCATGTAAAGGAACAAGCGCGCCTTTTACGCCAAATCCACATGTAAAAAGAATAAAAAGAAAATAAAGCGCAATTTTATTTTGGCCAAGCAAACCCGGTATTCCGCCCGGCGTGAATTCAATATTTCCACCGGTCATCGCATATGTGACAAAACAGCCAAAAAGAATCATTGCCCCGCCAAACAATGTGTATGCCAGATACATTATCCCTGCATGGGCGGTATCTTTTGTGTCTTCGTGGATAACTAACGGGAACACACTTATAGTCAACAATTCATAAAACACAAAAAGGGTAAAAATATCCGCTGCAAATATAACTCCCATTACAGCCCCTTCGCAAAATGTCAAGGCTGTCCAATACCTTCTTAAACCACGCCCATTCTTCATATAGCCGATTGAATATAAGTTGGTAATTATCCACAAAAAAGTTACTACAACGGCAAAAAGCAGTGAGAGAATATCAACCTTAAATTTTAAATCAAAAAAAGACATATGAAGAAGAGTTAACGGCGGCAAGTCGTGTTTTAGAACCAAAGGCATAATAAAAATAACAATCATAAAATTAAGGATACTGGCTGTAAATAAAAAAATATAACGCAACTTCCATTTTTCTTCCCCGCAAAGGAATATCAAAAACGACATTATAATAGGAATAATTACCGGCAAAAAAATAACCATTTTTTATTGTCTCCAGTGTTCATACAATTTCACTGAGAATAACAACGCCAAGATTGTCACACTCACATTTATCACAATTGCCGTAAGAATTAATCCGGTTGGTATCGGGTTAACTTTTAATGCGATAAAAAAAAGATATATCGATGTCTCCAAAATATTCAGTCCGATAAGTTTTTTAATTAAATTTTTCTTAATTGTCAGGCCATAAAGCCCAATACAAAAAAGCGTAATGGTAAAAATAAAATTTATATTGCCTATAATCTTATTAAACATTTTTTTCTAATCCAAAAACCATTGCGTAAACTATAACCCCCGCGCCGATTACTATCACTCCCTGGAAACCGCCGATATAAACCCCAAACATCAAAATAAAAGGCACCATCCTTCTCGTAATATCCATAACGTTAATACTTGGCTCCCAAGATTTACTTAAAATACCGTTCTTCCCTCGTGAAGTTTTTGCCAATGCGGCAACGAAAAGTATTGTTGTAAGCCCCGCGCCTAACGCAGCTTCCATCATGGCTACATCCGCCGAGTGCAGAATAAGGTAAGTTAAACACATACAAAAACTATAAGCGCCATAAATTATTATAGAAGCGAATAAATCTTTTAGGGCTATAGCGGCAAACGCAGTCACTACTAAAAAAATTAAAATAATTGTATGGAATATCAAAACTAAATCCATTATTTCTTATCCTTTTCCAGATACTGTTCTGTGGTTCCTTCTACAAAAGGCATATTTTTACGAAAAGAAACCCGCAATATCGCATGGATTACTATTGGATTCGTAAAAAGCATAAAAAATAAAATGAGAAGGATCTTAAGGCTTTGAATCGGATTTATCGTCAGCCAATAAAGCCAAACACCCGATAACGCAAGAAGAAAACCAGGGCTGTCACCTTTCCCGGAGACATGCCCGCGATTATAAAGATCAGGCATCCTGATTACACCCACCGTCGCGGTAATAAAAAAGAAAAGTCCTGAAAAAATTAAAATAGACGCCAAAATTTGACAAAATGTTTCAATAAATCCCAAAAACATTTCTTCTCCTGTAATGCTGCAAAGCGGCACCGCAATTTTGACTTTATTTACTTCTCCATCTCCATATATTTAACCAACGCGATGTTTGTAATAAATGCAAGCATCGCATATAAAAGAGCTATGTCGAAAAATTCAGTTTTATTAAACAAAACTCCGGTAAAAACAATCATTACAGTCGTTTTTGTGCCTATTAGATTAATCCCAATCATCCTATCAGGAACAGTTGGACCAATCACCGCTCGATACAAACAGAAAAAAATTGTTATTGACAAAATTATCATTGCAATTTTAAGGACAAAACTGAATTCAATCATTTTCCCTCGTATTACGTATATCGTCGTTCATATTATGATATCTACTAGTTTTTATATATCCCCTGAATTCTCTCTACAAAACCTTTACTTTGTTGAATATCCTTTACTGCCTCCTGGCAAATACAATGCACTAAAAATCTTGACCCGTCTTTTGTTTTTTTAACATCCACTGTAATAGTCCCAGGTGTCAAAGTGATGGAGTTCCCATTAAGTGTAATCAGCCAGTCATCTTTTAAAACGGTATCAAACTCAACAATCCCCGGAGAGATAAGAATATTTTTACGCATAACCCGGCGGGCAACATCCACCCCGGACAGAATAATATCAACAGACAACCGCATCCAATACACACCAACACGGAAAATATATTTAAAACAAAAAAGGGATGTTTCTTCTTTTACAAGAAACATCCCCTCGGTTAACTTAGCAACAAGGATTGACAAAACCGCGCCTATTATAAAATACTTTGCACTCGGATACGATGGAAAAGTCAGACACATCCAAAAGATAAAGAGAAATAATGCCGGGCGAAGCAACACGTCCGCTTCTCTCAATTTTTTGAACATATGCTTCTCCTCATCCCGTTCTTTTAGTTAAAAAAGTTTTGACATATAACGGTGATGGACAAACTATTTTTTTTACCTTTTTCTTTTCAATACTTTTAGCAGCCAACAACGCCACATTGCCGGCTCTGGGGAAGGAAAATTCATTCTGTAAAATAAACGCTTTTTCTCCTAAAATATCAATAATATAATTTTCAAATCTTTTCGCCTCGCCTAGAAAAACCACACAACCATGCATTTTATCTTTTCGGAATATTTCTAAAAATTCATTAACCTGCATATATTGGTATTTCCCTATACGTTTCAGCTTATTATTTTTAATAACATAAACAGCTGTATAAATATCTTCTCCCTTACTTAATATCAAAGGGCATATATATTTAATATTATTCCCCACACATTTTAATCCTATTCCGTGAGGGGGAAGGAGACACAGAACCTTTTCGGCAAGTGCATCGAGCGTAGGCACTCCAATCAAAGGGATACCCAATGCAAGACTTAACCCCTGCATAGTGCTTAAACCAATCCTAATCCCCATGAAAGAACCTGGGCCGATTGAAGCCGCTAAGTAATCCAAATCTTCCAATTTGGCATTCGCCTTTTTTAAAACTTTGTCTATATTTCTCAATAAATGAGCGGAATGAGACTTAACATCCTGACCAATCTCTGTTGTTTTGCCATCATTATAAACGGCAACACTTTCTCTTGGGCCTGTTGTTTCGACTGCAAGAATTTTCACACCGCCCCCTTTATCACTGCCCCAACCAACCTCGGCAATTGTTCCACCATATATAGAGGAATTGTTAAGATATTATCATAATAAGAAAGTTTATCCTGAGAAAATCTTACACCTAAAGATGACTTCTTCTCTTCCATAAATAATTTTAGCGATCTTAACGTCCCCGTTTTCCCTGCCTTTACTTCTACAGGCAATATCGTTGAGCCAATATTGATAACATAATCAACCTCTGCCGAACTGCTTTTTTTATCTCTTGCCCAAAAAAATAGTTGGTAGTTTACATATCTATCCTGATATGCTGTTAACTCCTGACCTATAAACTGCTCGGCTGCCGCACCCGAATTGATTTGCATTAAATCTTTCTCCATAGCGAGCTCGGTTTGCAAACCGCACGCATTTTGCATAAGACCGACATCAAGAAAGTTTATTTTGAATTTTGATTCTTTTATTTGAGATCCAAGAGGAACTCCAGAAGCACTTGTGGCATAAATTGATTTTATTATTCCTGCTAAAATCAATAAATTTAAAGCCCTCTTCAAATCTTGCGATTTACTTTCGGGGTCAATGTTCGAATATTTTATTCTGTTTCCTACAAAACGCGGCGCTGCATCAAATACTTTTTGAAGATGCCTATATTCAGAAAGTTTCGCATACTTCCCAAAATCATTGCGATATGTTTGGAAAAGCGAATTCTGTATTCTTTGACAACTTAACAGATCTTTATTTTTGATGTAATCCCTAATAACTGCCGGCATCCCTCCCAGAATAAGATACATGCGCAATAATTCCAAAAGTTTCCCATGCACCACCTCGTCAAAATCGCTGTTTACTTTAACACCCCAGAGGTACTGTCGTAACTGCTCATTGCCTGATACAGATAAGAACTCGCCGAACGACATCGGACCAAGATATAAGAATTGGATTCTGCCCACCGGCATTCTGAAATCTGGGCTTTTTAGCGCGAATTCCATAAGCGAGCCTGCCCCGATTATTGCAATTCGTTCCTTTTTTTCTTTAAAATAGCGTAAAGCCATTATTGCATCAGGGCATTCCTGTATTTCGTCTAAAAATAATAGTGTTTTTTCCTCTTCGATTTTAACACCCATTATAATCTGGAGTTTATTGATTATATCGACAGGATCAAGTGTGGTAAAACATTGTTTCAGTTCCGGCTGAAACTCAAAATTAACAACAACAAGGTTTTGAAAGGCTGTTTTCCCAAAATTTTCAACTACATAACTCTTGCCAACTTGCCTGGCTCC
>JBDROR010000135.1:0-6995 GCA_043809805.1 bacterium | reverse complement strand
AATGCTTTAATATGAGCGAACGTGGAGATAGGTAACAAAATGTTCTGGGTACATAGGTAACACTTTTTGTACAATTTATAGGTAAGGGATGTGCCTATGAGTTGGAAAGGAGTTACCATAATGGACCAAAGGATCCGTTTTGTTTCCGAATACCTAAATGCCTACTTTTCATTTACCGAACTTTGTAACCAATTTGAGATTAGCAGAAAAACCGGATATAAATGGATAGGAAGATATAAGGGATTCGGTCCTTTAGGATTAGAAGATCAATCCCGTAAACCACACGATTGTCCACATAAAACAGACAAAAATATAATTAACGCAATCAGAAACATTAGACAGAAGCATCCTCACTGGGGGCCAAAAAAGTTTTTAATCCGATTAGGGATAAAACATCCTAATTGGTTATTTCCCGCAATATCCACTACAGCAGATATATTAAAAAGAGAAGGACTTATATTGCCGGGGAAACGCAGGCTTAAAAGGAAACATCCCGGATGTCCAAAAACAACGGCAGAGCAATCTAATGATATAATGAATATTATTATCCATCCCACTATGAAGTTAGACGAGTAAGTAAAAATAGTGCATTCAGGCGGAATAACCGACATATAAATATTAGTAGTACGTTAATATATGAATACATTGGGCTTGAAGAAATCGATAATGGGATTTATAATGTATATTACCGAGATTTTTTAGTTGGCAGGTTTTTTGAGGAAATACATAAAGTAAAGGATATAATAACAAGGGTACCCACATGTTAAGAAGTGTAACCCATGTACCTAGAATAAACTGTAACCTATGTACCCGGATTGTACCTATACTTGTTCTGTTCTTATCTTTCTTTTTTCTAACAGGATTGATTACTATTTTAAAATAGCTTATCAAATGTTTTTTATAAATTTTCCATAAAAAAGCCTTTCATGTTATAATTAAATCAACTATGAGTCCTACAATTTTAAGAATAAAAGGTTATAGGTTTTATTTTCTTTCAAATGAAGAAGACCGCATGCATGTTCATATTATTTGTGGAGATGGTGAAGCAAAATTCTGGATTGAACCAATAATTTCGCTTGCGACATATCATAAACTAAATGCGAAAAAATTGAATGAGTTACAAAAACTTGTTGAGGAGCATAAAAATGAAATCATTAAAGAATGGAAAAAATATTTCAGTATCAGTTGAAAATATTTCCTCGTTTGGTATATGGCTGTTTGTAAAAGGAAAAGAATATTTTTTAAATTTCGATGACTACCCCTATTTTAGGGACCAAACCTTAAAATCGATTCAAAAAGTTGAATTGCTCCATGGTTTTCACCTCTACTGGCCAGATTTAGATGTTGACTTAGAAATTGACAATCTGGAACATCCTGAAAAATATCCACTCAAAAGCAAATATATAAATAAAAAGTCTAACAATGGCGCTTCACTGGATGCTTTATCGCTAGTGCACTAAAGCACCAGTGAGCTTTTGCGTTGAGGCTGTCGAATAACTGAAATATTCATCAATTTAATACTTTAATCCCCCCGCAAAATAAAATATAATATATGAATAATCTTTTCTAAAAATAAGGAGAAAATGTTTATATGGCGCGATATAAAAATTATTCATATGACCAGATGGTAATGCTCCCAATAAGGTTTGACCAGCAAATAATGCCCGGAACTTTCGAAGAAGCAATAAATCAAATAGTAGATAAACACATAGATTTAACAATATTTGAATCCAGATACAAAAATGATGAAACAGGAAGATGCGCCTATGATCCCGCAATATTGCTCAAGATTGTGCTTCTGGCATATTCAAGAGGAATAACAGGTTCACGGAAAATAGAACAAGCATGTAATGAGAATGTAGTATTTATGGCTATATCAGCAGATAGCCATCCGGATCACTCAACCATAGCGGCCTTTATATCAAAAATGGAAAAAGAGATAAAAGGGATATTTTGCGATATATTAATTGTATGTGAAGAAATGGGGCTAATAGGCGGAACAATGTTTGCGATAGATGGATGCAAACTTCCGTCCAATGCTTCTAAGGAATGGAGCGGGACAAAAGCTGATTTTGAGAAGAAAAAAACAAAACTTGAGCGGACAATAAAATATTTAATGGAAGAACACAAAACAAAAGATAAAGAAGAAAACAAATTTGATATAAGCGAAGAAGAAAAAGATGCGCGAATAAAAAAGCTGCAAAATAAAATAGAAAAAATAACAAAATGGATAAAAGAAAATAAAGATAAAGAAGGTTCAAAAGGCAATGCGATAAAAAGTAATATAACGGACAACGAAAGCGCGAAGATGGTATCCTCACATGGAGTGATACAGGGATATAATGGCATAGCGGCAGCGGATTCCAAACATCAAGTTATAGTTAGCGCGGAAGTGTATGGAGATGGCAATGATCAGAAAGTATTAAAAGATGTAATAGAAAAAACGGAAGAAGGATTGACGGCAATGGGTAAAGACATCAAAGATACGAAAATAATCGCAGATAGTGGATTCTACAACAAAGACAATATTCATATGTTAGATGAAAAAGGATTAGACGCATATATACCGGATAAAGAATTTAGGAAAAGAGACCCGCGCAGAAAGGCACAAAAAGCAAATCTATAGATATGAAAAAGAAAGTAACAAAAAATATTTTAGCCCTGACGATTTCAAATATGATGAAGAGAAGAATAAATTAATATGCCCGGCAGGAAGTGAATTATATGTATGTAATAGCAAATATAAAAATAGAAGTGGAAAAGCAATAGCATACAAGGCAAAAGTAACAGCATGCCGGGTATGCGAATTAAGAGAAAAATGTTTGAGAAATATAAAAACTGTAGCTAGGCAGGTACATATATTTTATGATAGGACAAAAAATAATGGACAAGTAGATGGGATAGTAGATAAAATGAAAGCGAAGATAGATTCGGTAATAGGAAGATATATATATAGTAAGCGGATGGGAATAATAGAACCGGTGTTCGGGAATGTAAAACAAAATAAGGGTCTGAACCGATTTACCTTAAGAGGAAATAAAAAGGTAAATATACAATGGAAACTATTTGCAATAATACATAATATAGGGAAATTATATAATTATGGATTAGCAATTGCGTAGAAAATAAGATAGTATAATCAATAAAGTAAGTAAAATTAATAAATAAAAGCTGATAGAATAAAGAAATAAGAATTAAGATATTTTTACCGGATATTTTATAGAATATTCAAAATTAAAACAAAATTTTTAAATTTAATTTTTTGAGGCTGGGGAAAAACTTCAAAACTCGTTTTTCGACAGCCTCGTTAGACACAAAATAAAAATTAATATGAATTCCATACTTCCAGAATTGCACTGCTAAATAAACCTTCTCTCATCCAAAAGTTTTATATCTCCCCTTTCCTTAAATCATTTAACAAAAAACTCCAGCTGGTTATTTCCCACTATTTTCGTTTGGATAACATCCCCGCTTTTAAACTCGCCAGCCAAAAGTTTTAAAGCCAACGGGTTTTCAACCCTCTTTTGCAAAACCCTTTTAAGCGGCCTCGCTCCATAAACCGGATCAAACCCTTCACCAACCAAGATATTTTTAACTTCATCGGAAAGGGATAATTTAATATTTTTTTGCGCCAGCCTGTCGAAAAACTTTTTCAGTTGAATGTTAATTATTTCTTTTATTTGTTTCCAGCCCAAATTATGGAAAATAATCGTTTCATCAACACGATTCAAAAATTCCGGCCTGAAAGAAGTTTTTAACAGTTCGTTTACGCGCCTGCGCATTTCATTTTCATCTTTGCCGCCCAATTCCTGAATTAATTGACTGCCCAGATTTGAAGTCATAATAATTACCGTATTCTTAAAATCAACCGTCCGCCCCTGGCCGTCTGTTAACCTGCCTTCATCCAATATTTGCAATAAAACATTAAAAACATCAGGATGCGCTTTCTCAATCTCGTCAAAAAGGACAATACTGTACGGCCTGCGCCTTACTTTCTCGGTCAACTGCCCGCCTTCTTCATAACCTACATATCCGGGCGGGGCGCCAAGAAGCCTCGCGACTGTATGTTTTTCCATATACTCCGACATATCGATCCGCACTACCGACCGCTCGTCATTAAATAAAAAATCAGCCAGCGTTCTGGCTAATTCGGTTTTCCCGACACCTGTAGGCCCAAGAAAAATAAATGAGCCCATCGGCCTGTTTGGATCCTGCAATTCCGCGCGGCTCCTACGCACGGCATTTGCCACAGCAGAAATCGCCTCATCCTGGCCAATTACACGCTCTTTTAATTTTTCTTCAATCACCAACAATTTCTCAATCTCGCCCTGCATCATTTTGGAGACAGGAATACCTGTCCATTTTGAAACCACTTCCGCAATATCCTCTTCATCCACTTCTTCTTTCAACATTAAACCATCTTTTTGTATCTCCTGCAATTTCTTATTATCTTTATCAATTTTTTTATTTAACTCTATCAATTTACCGTAACGAAGTTCCGCCACCTTTTCCAAATCGCCCTTTCGTTCAAAACTTTTTTCTTCAATTTTAATATTTTCAATCTCTTCTTTTGTCCTTTGTATATCCTGAATAACCTCTTTTTCCTTTTGCCACTTGAGTCTCATTCCTTTGCTCTTTTCCTTCAAATCCGCCAATTCTTTATCCAGTTTTTTCAGGCGTTCTTTAGATTCTTTATCTTTTTCTTTGCTTAAAGCCTGCCGCTCAATCTCCAATTGCATAATCCGGCGTTCCACTTCATCAAGCTCTGTAGGCAGACTGTCTATTTCAATACGCAGCTTCGATGCCGCCTCATCAATCAGGTCAATCGCTTTATCCGGCAGAAATCTATCCGCGATATAACGATTCGATAAAGCCGCGGCGGCAATCAATGCCGAATCTTTTATCCGGACACCATGATGGACTTCATACTTTTCTTTGAGGCCTCGAAGAATTGCAATTGTGTCTTCAACATTCGGCTGGCCGATATAAAGCGGCTGGAACCTGCGTTCCAGCGCCGCGTCCTTTTCAATATATTTACGGTATTCATTAAGCGTTGTCGCGCCGATACATCGGAGTTCTCCTCGCGCTAAAGCCGGTTTAAGCATATTCGAGGCGTCAACCGCGCCCTCAGCCGCCCCCGCGCCGACTAAGGTATGCAATTCATCAATAAACAATATTACTTTACCTTCAGCTTTTTCAACTTCCCTTAAAAAAGCTTTCAGCCTGTCCTCAAATTCGCCGCGGAATTTCGCGCCCGCGATCAACGCGCCCAGATCCAAAGCCACCAATCGCTTTCCCTTTAACGACTCAGGGACATCGCCGCCGATAATACGCTGAGCCAACCCTTCAACCACCGCTGTCTTCCCTACTCCCGGTTCACCGATCAGAACAGGATTATTTTTCGTCCGACGGGAAAGAATCTGAATTGTCCGGCGAATCTCATCATCACGGCCAATCACAGGATCAAGTTTTCCTTTTCGGGCGAGCGCGGTTAAATCGCGGGCATATTTATCAATTGCCTGATACTTATCCTCAGGATTCTGGTCTGTAACTCTCTGAGATCCGCGAATTTCCCGCAATACCCGATAAAGACTATTTTTATCTACCCCTGCCTCTTGTAAAATTTTACTTGCTTTTCCGCCCTTCTCTTCCAAAACAGCCAATAAAATATGTTCACTGCTGATATATTCATCTTTAAACTGCTCCGCTTCTTTTAAAGCTACATTAAAAATATTATTCAACCTGTTTGAAAAATAAACCTGCCCGACAGAACCATAAACTTTTGGTAAATTCTCTAACTCCTTTTTTACCTTTTGTCCCAAATCATCAAAAGCAACCCCTAACTTTTGCAAAATTGGAATAATCACACCTTCTTTTTGTTCAAGCAATGCCAAAAGAAGATGTTCCACATCAACCTGCTGATGATTAAGATCAATCGCGATTTGCTGAGCCCTCTGAACTGCCTCTTGCGCCTTAATAGTAAATTTATTGAAATCTATCATTATTGCCCCTCCATTCTCTCTAAAAATTGTATCACAAAAATTCATTTGACAAATAATATTTTTAATATAGAATTTGTTGGTCATGAAAATTTATCTAATCCGCCACGGCGAATCGATATTAAATGGTGAAAATAAAATACAAGGGAAAATCGATTCTGCGCTTTCGCCAACAGGAATACGTCAGGCTGAGATTTTAGCTAAAAGCCTTCAAAAAGATAAATATAATTTTATTTACTGCTCTGAACTCCTGCGGGCAAAACAAACAGCGGAAATAATATCACTCCATCTCGGGCTTCCAATTTCTTTTCACAAAGACCTCGCTGAAATTTATCTCGGCGAGTGGGAAGGGAAAGCACCTGATGACGTAAATTTAGAATATGATGGAGGCTATAAAAAATGGCAAAAAAATCCAACAAAAACTCTTATCCCCGGAGCCGAAAATATACCGGAGTTTAAACAAAGAATTAATAAAGTTTTTAAAAGTATAATAAAAAATCACAAAGACGACGACAATCTTCTCATCGTAGCCCACGCGGGAACAATCACGGCAATCATTGCCTATATCTTAAAAGGCAATTTCGATAAACTCATCACCAATATGTCTCTCACAAACACAGGGATAACCTATATCCAGCGGTATAACAAAAAATTATACGTCACCGGCATCAATGACGCGTCTCATTTAAATTGTAATTCATGCAATAATACCACTGATATTTATAGAGGCTAAAACCTTAACCTCCGGCAAGGCCAAATCCTTCTTCTCCGATTCATGTGCCTTTTTGACACATAGATTTTGTGAATAGTGCCATATTAAAAATTTTACTTGATACTATAGTGTATGTATGTTATATTTCATAGATGAAATATAATAATAGAAACCTATCTAATGTTGAAATTGTCCTTTTGCAATTAGTTTGTGAGAAAAAGGAAATTTCCGGATACGAAATAAATCGATTAATACAAGATCGCGGATACCGTGAATGGGCGGAT
>JBDROR010000134.1:0-2020 GCA_043809805.1 bacterium | reverse complement strand
CCTAAAACCTGTCATTTCGACTGAAAGGAGAAATCTTTTCCTCTTCAGATAGATTCCTCACTTCGTTCGGAATGACATAAATTGGGTTTTTGAACAACCCCAAAATAAAAATTTGCCAAACGCAAGATAATTATTTACTTTAAAATAAAATTTTATACATAAACACTAGCTTTATGGATATAATACTAGGATGAATATTTATTTTTTAATTATTTTAATCGCACTTATTGGAATCCGGATTCTTGAAACTGTTTCTCAATGGTTAAACCTTAAAGCTCTTACACCTGTTTTACCAAAAGAATTTGAAGGGGTTTATGATTCCGGGGAATATGAACGTTCCCAGAGATATACCAAAACCCATACCATATTTGCTATGGTTGAGTCATTTTTTAGTTTGGCGGTTTTATTGGGTTTTTGGTTTTTTGGCGGCTTTAACCGGCTGGATATTTGGATAAGAGGGGCAGGGTATCATCCAATTGTCAACGGGCTCCTTTTTTTTGGGGTATTGATGTTTGTGAAATTTATTTATTTACTGCCATTTAATATTTATTCTACTTTTATTATTGAAGAAAAATTTGGATTTAATAAAACAACTGTGCCTACGTTTATAGAAGACAATGTTAAGATGGTTCTTTTGACAACACTGTTGGGAGGATTGATTTTAGCGGGACTTTTGGCGTTTTTTGAATGGACAGGTGTATTCTCTTGGTTGTATGGCTGGCTGGCGGTGACTATGCTTATTATTATTCTTCAGTTTATAGTGCCTGTGTGGATTATGCCGCTTTTTAACAAATTTACTCCACTTGAGGATGGCGGGCTAAAATCCGCTATTATGGATTATGCCAATTCAGTAAAATTTCCGCTCCAGGGTATTTTTAAAATGGATGGTTCAAAACGTTCTGCAAAATCAAACGCGTTTTTTACAGGTTTTGGAAAAAATAAACGTATTGTATTATTTGATACTTTGATAGAGAGACACTCCATTAAAGAATTAGTTTCTGTGCTGGCGCATGAGATTGGCCATTATAAGAAAAAGCACATTATTAAAGATATGATAATCAGTATAATGCAAATGGGAATGTTTTTTTATTTGCTGTCCCTTTTTATAAGCAGAAGGGAAATATTTGATGCCTTCTTTATGGAAAACATGTCAATCTATGCCGGGTTTCTTTTCTTTGGAGTGCTTTATACCCCCATATCGTTTATTTTATCTATATTGATGCAGATTTTTTCAAGGAGGAATGAATATGAGGCTGACCGATTTGCCGTTGCGACGACAAAAGATGCGGAATCGTTTATTAACGCGTTAAAAAAACTGGCAGTTTCTAATCTATCCAATCTTACGCCCCACAAGTTTTATGTTTTTCTGCATTTTTCTCATCCGCCGCTTCTTGAACGGATTGCGGGGGTAAGACGGTATTTATAATATGCCGCGCAGGTTCCTTCGCTTGATACCATGCATGGGCCGACAGCATTTTGAGGAGTGCATGTTTTAGCAAAAAGGGGACAATCTTTAGGGGTTGTCAATCCTAAAAGGATTTGTCCGCAAAGACAGTTTTTGTGCTCCTGCGTTCTTCTTGTTCTAATATTGAATTTAGATTTGGCGCAGAAATTTTTATGATTTTTGTTAAATGTTAACCCTGAGTCCGGAATATTCCCAATCGCCCGCCAGTTAGATGTGTCTTTTTCAAAGACATCATTCAATAATCTTTGCGCTTTCGTATTGCCCGATGGTAATATTGTTCGTCGGTATTGAATTTCAATTTTCGGCCGGTTCTGATGTATTTGTTTTAACATAATATAAATAGAGTAGAGGATATCAACCGGTTCAAACCCGCTAATTACGCCCGAAAGGCCATATTCTTTGGATAAAAAAGCATAAGGCCGGCTTCCGATAATCACGCTCACATGGCCGGGAAGTAAAAATCCGTTTATTTGTAAATGTTTATGATTAACAATCAAACGCAGGGCAGGGGGTATAATTTTAAACGCGGGGAATATAAACAAATTTTTAATGTTT
>JBDROR010000133.1:0-3777 GCA_043809805.1 bacterium | reverse complement strand
ATATTTTGATGAACTTTACGAAGAAATTAAAGATATTCGCACCAGCGAGCGGATGATTTATCAAAAAATCACCGATATTTACGCTACCGCGATTGATTATTCGCCAAAAGCTTTTGAAAGCAAAGAATTTTTCGCTGCCGTGCAAAACAAGCTTCACTTTGCCATAACCGGTAAAACCGCGGCAGAAATTATCACAGATCGGGTAAACAGCAAAAAAGAAAAAATGGGATTAACTTCTTGGAGGCGTTCTCCACAAGGTAAAATTATGCCAAGCGATACAGTAATTGCTAAAAATTACTTAGATAAAAAAGAACTAGAACATTTGAATCGCATTGGCAATATGTATCTGGATTATGCTGAGATGCAGGCCGCTCGCGGCCGGGCAATGACCATGAAGGACTGGATAGAAAAACTTAATGCTTTTCTTAAATTTAGTGAATATGAAATTTTAACTAACGCGGGAAAAATTAGTCATGAAGTCGCGGAAGCGTTAGCGCTTGAAGAATATGAAAAATATCGCTTAATACAGGACAAAAACTATGTTTCTGACTTTGACCGCGAAGTGAAAAAAATTGCTTAATTCAAAGAAGAAAAAGTCATGACCTAATTGATAAACCCTGTTTATTGACTTAGCTAAAAGGAGGAAGAAGAGGGACGGAGTTGATTTAGTCCACTTTACACTTACCCAACAACACTTTCCTTGAGGAGACTTAGGGCTGGTGGCGCAGAGAGTACAGAAATAAAGGGGACGGTTCTATTTTAAATAAGAATAATTGAGATTATATAGAGACAACAAATAACAGGTCTTTCTGATAAGGGTGACATAAAAAAAAAGGAGGTATAATATGAGAAAAATATTAACATTAGTAGTTTTTTTGTCGGTTCTAAGCATTAGTTTAATGGTTTACGCAAATTCGCCGTCTGATATTAAGATAACCTTTGACCAAAAGACAAAGATGCTTGAGGCAGTAATTGCGCACAACACCAGCGATCCGATTAATCACTATGTCAAAAAAGTTGCCGTAGGCCTCAACGGGGAAAATATTATCGAACATATAATTTCAAAAGAAGATAATAACCAGAACCAGACCGTAAGTTATCTTATCCCTGACGTTAAAGACGGCGATGTAATTTCAGTTGAAGGATATTGCAGTATCAACGGTCAATTAAAGAAAGAAATTACGGTAAAAATGGAAAAGTAAAAAGAAGGAAAACTGGAAGCGGGAGTAGGGGTGAAATGTTTATCTTAATGACTTGAACTTATCTGTATATTTTAGGACTGTCCATACGAAAGCAGAATGGCTCCATGTAAGCGGGGAAACACAAAGAGGAGAACCGTTTACAGGATGAACCTGCTCCGCGAGCACACCGGAAGGCAGCGCGTTTTTTCTGCACCATTCAAAATAAGGTAAGGCTTTTTGAAGTTCTTCTATATTTTCGGCACGATCAATAAAGTATTCTCCTAACCAGAGCGTGGAGATAAACCATGGATTACCCGGGATATCTTTCGGGCTGTTATCTTCTCGTTGATAAACATCACCCCGGTATCGCGCGCAGCCTTCGATCGGAGTTTTAAGCCACAATTGTTCGCGTACCGCGTGTACGGTTTCTACCATCTTGGGATCTTTAGATCCCAATATTCCTAAAGTTTCCAAACTTAATAGGCTGACATCAATCACTTCATCAAGTTCATACCCCTTATCGGTCCTGGTACCGGAGCGGGCATATCTCTTTAAACCGGTATGATAAAGATATTTGTTGATCCCTTCAGTTATTTCATCAGCCGCCGTGTCATATCGCTCGCTGAGCAAAATATCCTGAAATAACCTCGCGAAATTTGCCGCCGCCCTGAGGCCGGCTATCACTGTTGCCGATGTATAAGTGTGTACCGCGTAACGCTCTTCCCAAAGATCATACGAAGGTAACGGCAGGCGCGTTTCAGGATCCCGGTAACTTACTAAAAAATCGGCTGATCTTTTAATAAGTGTATTGTATAATGGTTTGAAGTATTCTATATCTTTTAAGCTCTGATAATGGATCCAAATCGCCCAAATAACTAGAGCTGTTGAATCTTCCTGTATCGGGAGCACTTCCTTTCCATCGACTAACCAAGGGTGCCAATTGCTGGCCAACGATCCATCGGGATTATAATGCTGGAATAAATATCCTTCATCGGATAAAACGCGAGAACAAAAATCAAAAAATTTCATACATAAATACGAGTAACCCGCTTTCGCCAAAGCCGCGGCGACAAAAGCGCCATCCCGTCCCCACATATAAGAATAAGTATCTTTGCCGAAACGGATAATATCAGAATCGTTCGCGGCGATGATAGCGCCGTGATTGTCAATCTGTGTTCTTAATATAAGCAAACTTCGGTTAAAAACCTCGGTTACCGTTTTGGGTAAACCTTCAAGTTGCATTGATTCTTTACCTACCCATGCTTTCCAGTATTTCAACGACCGTTTGATTAGTTCTTCCGGTGTTTTTTTGTGGACTTCCAAATTAAGCTTTGCGACCTCGTGATAAGCTGTGCCGGCCGCCATCCAATAATAAGTGCTTGTTTTTCCATTGGCGGGCAATTCCAGCCAGATACCAATGGTGGAATGAGGCGAGCCCCATGAGGAGGCCTTCCCGCTAAGTTCTCCGTTCTCTATCTCTTTAACAGTCTCCAAAACCAATTTTCCCGAACCCTCTTTTATTCCACAGGCAAAATTTTTCACACCCCATGTATCATGGGCCCAGCAGCTAATCAGAAAATACCGGTGATTTTTGTAATGGATGATCGAACAACTCCGTGGATCAAAATAAGCCGTGCCTCCGATGTCATTCCCATAAAGATAAAAGTCATGACTGAAAAAGAGCCGTACTTGACGGGGTTTGTCTTTAAGGTTGGCCACATCAATTTTTTTAATATAGATATTCAAATCCACATCTACCACATCCGAGCATCGAAGCTCCAAACTCAAGGCCTCATTTTTCAAAAAGACATTTGTTACAAGAGTCTTATCATGATATCTTAAATCTTTTTCCCATTCCGGCCCCATCCAGGAAAATTTTCCATCCACCCATACACCGAAGCGGGAGGGATATCCTTTTGAATGATTTTCCTGTCCGATATAAGGGAAATAAACATCCCTGAGCTGATAATCCGAATCAAAATTTAAAAGAAACGATCCATTACTTACGGGGATGTCTTTGGGCATAAAGTCCTTTCGTTAATATCCATTGATACAACTTTATATATTTTTCGGCCATACCGGAAATTGAAAAATTATCTTTAACGTGCTTGCGGCATTTATTGGGATCGATAAGGTGGACAGATCCCACGGCCTCGATCATGTCATCGATTGAATCCACGATGAATCCTGTTTTTCCATGAATGACAATTTCAGGCACCGAACCTTTACGAAAGGCCACAACAGGGGTCCCGCAGGCCATGGATTCAAGCAGTACAAGCCCAAACGGTTCGCCCCATTGAATAGGAAAGAGTGTCGCCCGCGCGTGCCGGTACCACAGTTTTTTCTGAACACTATCAACTTCTCCGATATAGATGATCTGCTTGTCCGAATCCAGAATGGGTTTCATGACTTTTTCATAATAATCGCTGCCGGCGGGAAATTTTCCAGCGTCAGTCACTAGGCCGATCGATCTTTTTAATTCTTCAAAAAACGCCCGGTCGTTTGTTTTGTTCTGAACATTGCCGGCGAGGATGAGCCGGGAACCGGTTTTCCGCGCTACCTCGATGGCTTTATCCTGCCCTTTATCCTGGGTGAT
>JBDROR010000132.1:0-10597 GCA_043809805.1 bacterium | reverse complement strand
TGTTTAATCGCTGAAGCTATGGGGTATTTAGGCTTCACAAAAGCTAGCCCTGCTGATAAGGTGATAAATTTATTATTGCAGGTATATTTTCTAAATTGAATATTCAAATAAATTGAAAAAATAATCATTGTTTCCCATGGGCCAGCAAGAACAAGGTCATCACCACCTGAATAAACGGTATATATATTTTTGAAATTTATCTGGTCACCCTTAAGGTAGGTCTCAAAGCTTTCCTGATCGATACCTTTAATTTTCGAAAGATGTTTTATTATTTCCCCTTTATAATCCCCGGTCATTATTTCTTTTATCCAACCCGAAAAGAAAAGTTCAAGCATCCTGCTCATAGTTAAAAAACGGGAGATTGTCTTCCTTTGAATAATAGAACATTCTTCTTCAAACTCCCTTGGTTTATCGAGTCCTTTACTGAAAATCAGACCGAGGTTATCTAAATCAGCTTTCAAAACACCTACGAGCTCAGCTCCGAAAGTTTTATTTTCTTTTTCCCATAATGACTTTTGCGCAATATCCTCAAATGTTAAAACCTGATCTTTATTAATAGGAATATGGTTTGCGTAGTATTTATCAATAAACGTTTTATAATCGTCAGAAGTGTCGTTAAGCCTATAAACAAGATAGTGTTCATCGCTGTTTTCATACTTTCTCAGCAATTCAACAAAATAGCTCCCTTTTTTACTTTTATCACCATTCTCAGACTGAAATAATATTATTCTATTTTTGTTGGCTTCTTCACTTTTGGTAAAACTTTTTCCGAAGGCGATATAATTTGCTTTTGGAAGTTCCTGTCCAATTACTTCGTCTCTGTAACATATATCACAAGATTCTAATACCAAGTTATCTGGATTCTTATGAATCGCTGGCCCCTTGCCACATATTTTACAATCAACATTGCCAGAATAGGAATTATATAGCTCACTGGCTTTAAAAGCATCTTCATTCCATTTATCTGTTCCTTTTAACATAATACTACGCAATTTTCTATATTTTTCTGTTTCCCGACTATGAAACATGTCATCAGCAACCTTAAAAAAATTTTTCATCTCAAATTGTTTTCTAAAACCTTTAATAACTTCCCATGAAAGCAGAAATGAAAACTGGTTAAAAAATGTTTTGTGAATTTCATATTCAATCTCGTATTTGGCTATTTCAAGCCTTTCTGTTATCTCTTTGACATTTGGGGCAAGAAGAAGAAACTTACCGCTTGCTGAAAAAATATTACATACAAGTGGAAGATCTAAAGCATGCAAAATTTTGTGAATAGTTGTTTCAGAAAATAATGATATGAAAAACGATCTGGCTCGAAGTCTTTTTGATGCTCCGCCAGATCCCTTGTTTGTAATATCAAAAATATAATTTTGTATCCCTGAAAAATCTCCGCCGATGAATATGAATTCGTCTGATTTAACCATATTTTTAAGCTGTTTTATCGCAACAATATGACGTTTATACAAACAAGCTGCTATTGCGGCGGATGAGCGAAGATGATCATACAAAGATACATCCGAAGACTCATACCTTGTATCACTTGGCACAGCCCATAAGTATTTTTCAAGCAGATTTAGCCAAACGCTAATAATCTTATCAAATGATTTAATTGCAGAAAAATCTGGAATATTATTTTCAAATTCTAAAATAAACTTCGACATCTCATCTCCATTTAAAGCTTCTATCTGTTCAGGAAAGTTAGCCAATGGATTCAGTCTCTTCTCCCTATATCTACAATTTTTTATTTCATATGTTGTTTCTAAATCCAAATTTATAACCGAAAATATTGAATCTAGTGGGGCCAATCTTTTATCTATACCTTTTCGTTTTGGCTGTTTTATATCTCTTTCAGCACAAGAATAACTATCAGCACGCCTGATTACTGAAATTAACTTCCAAATTTTCTCTTTTTCCTGTTTCTGTTTATCTTGAAAAAAGGGCTCTTTTAATGTTATTGGTTTTGTTATTTCTGTATCATGATATCGAACTAAAATACCCAATAAATCAATATCATAATGTTTATCATTTTGTAATTTTTCTTTAAATTTATTTATAAACATAAATGATGCTTTTTCATGTGTACATTGGTATTCTTTATTATTTCCTCGATGTAAAAACTTCCCCACATCATGTAGCAACGCCCCCAATATCACCGAATTATATTCTTTCTGATTAAATTCACTCATAGTTAAACCTTTCATTCGTGTCATTCCCACGAAAGTGGGAATCCGCCACTCTAGATTCCCGCTTTCGCGGGAATGACAAAAAGCGCCAAACTCAAGTTAATAAACTATCTTCGGATACATCTTCTTTTGCCGGTTCTAAAACAATGTCAGGATAGCTAAAAGTAGCATTATACGGCGGTAATTCTTCCGCGTAAAAATTCTTCAGGGGTTAATATTTTTATCCCCTTAAATTTTTTTAAATTAAGTAGATGTTTATCCCCCGAAATAATAAAATCCACTTCTGCAGATATAGCGCAAGAAAGAACCATATTGTCATCAGGGTCATCATCAATGATAATTACAGACTCCTTAACCTCTATTTCTGTAGAATTAGTAAATATTGTTTCGAGTATTTCCGCTTGTAAATCTTTTGGGAAACCTATTTTGGGGTATGCTATTACTCTTTTTAATTCGTTTAGCATTTCAAAGCTGATAAAATTTATTATATCGCCATTAGATACGAGGTGAAGAACTTTTTCGGGATTTCCATGCCATCCAAACGCGGAAACTATTATATTTGTATCAATAACTACTTTTGTTTTCTCGCCCATTTTACAGCTTCCTCAACAACATCTGGTGCTAATCCTTGCCTTTCTATACTTTTTCTTACTTTTACAGCAACATCTTCAAAATTTGGCTTGTTAAATAAATTTTTTAAGAACAGCGTATCAATTATTTTTTTTATATTGTCCTTTGGCAATTGCTCCAGAGCATTTAACAATTGTATCTCATCAACTTGTATAGCTGCCTTTCCCATTTTTTATCACCTCCATTTTTCAAATCTTTGAAGTTCCTTTTTATTCCTCTACAACTATATCACATTATGCTGGTTTTCGGCATATTTCTTAATTTATAATCTCATATTTTCCCAGCCCGAAACTCGTCCCTTTCCCAACATGCACATGTTCTCCGAGCATAATCAACGGCATAAAATCTGATATATCCCCTTCAAATTTTATTTCGCCTTTGAATCCTCCGAGCTTCATTCTTGTATCCTGCCGCGCCGAATACCGTTCCCAATCGTGCCATTCTAAACTTCTTTGCGATGTTTTTACTTTCCCAGCCTTTTCAATTATTCCCTTAAAATCTATATCAGGCATATCTTTATTGCAGTGAAAATATGAAAGAAGCGAAATTCTTCGCAGTAATGCTCTCATCAAAATATGAAATTCTAAATCCAGTGTCAGCTGGGTATCATAAACGATCCTTGTCGGGGTTTTAAAGTCAACAGTCAAAAGTCCCGAGTCAGCAGAAATAGATTCAAAATTTAAAGCCGAAGATACAAATGGTTTCAATGCCTTAGTGTCAGATGAATAAATTACCTTTTCTCCATTTTTGACTTCCACAAGCTCAAACTTTCCCCTGCCCTTACCAATACCTATTTCTCCCAATTCTTCAAACGTATAAATAAAATATGGCAGGTAATCTATTGCTTTGCCAATGAGAACCAGGCCAAAAGCAAGTTCCTCTTCTGATTTAAAAACTGTTTTTGTATTCTCCGGTGGTTCAATAATAAATGGATGCGGGCAATAACGGTATTTACGCATTATATTTGAATCTTCAGGCACGGGAGTTTCAAAAATATACGCATAAACGCATTTTTTTTTCAACATGCATTCGTTACATTCTTTATTTCTATTTATACATACGACTTTTTTAAATGAATTCCCGAATCCGCCGCGGAAGGTTGAACCTTTGTATTTCGGCAGGGATAAAGTATCTTTTGCTTTGATAACAATCTGAAATTTTGAAAACTTAAAATTTTAAATCAGCTCGTTTCCCACCATCCATATCCCCTTATAACTATCCAATTGCCATTTCGACCGAAGGGAGAAATCTTTCTTCAATAAATCCCCCTATTTCCCCCTTTGCAAAAGGGGGATTAAGGGGGATTTGCCCCCTACAACAGATTCCTCGCTCCCGCTCGGAATGACATTCTCATGTACTTTTATAAATCAATCATCATCGCGATTTCATTGCAGTTCGGGAAATGCACGCAGTTAATACATTCGCTCCAAATCTTATGAGGCAGGCTATTTTTCTCCACCTTTTTAAAACCGTTCTTTTCGAAAAATTCCGTTACATATGTTAAGGTAAAAACCTGTTTAATACCCAAATCCCCTGCTTCTTTTAAACAGGCCTTTAATAATTCCGTGCCGATACCATTCTTTCTTTCAGATTCTAATATCGCCAATGATTTAATCTCTGCCAGGTTTTCCCAGCTAATATGCAGAGCGCATATCCCGATTATATTGTTATTTTTTTCAAATACAAAAAAATCCCTTATATTTTCATAGAGCTGATTATAAGACCTGGGTAAAAGTTTTCCATCTTCCGCGTTTTTTTGAATAATTTTATAAATGTCTTTTATTTCATGAACGTACGCTTTTCTTATCATTTGTATTCTCCATTTTGTCATTTCGACCGACTACCTGTCATTTCGACCGAAGGGAGAAATCTTTCTTCACAGATAGATTCCTCGCTCCCGCTCGGAATGACAAGAAACCGCTCGGAATGACAATGCTAAAGCCCCTTGCTACTTATTTAACCAAATAGCACAGGTATTCCACATTCCCCGCCGCGCCTTTTATCGGCGATGTAATGACCCCTTTGTTTTTCAAATTATATTTTTCGGCAAAATCCAAAATGCCGTCAACCGCCTCTTTCCTGTAATTCTCATCTTCTACCACTCCGCCTTTACCCACATTTTTCGGTTTAACTTCAAATTGGGGCTTAATTAAGGCTATAATTTCTCCGCGCGGCTTTATTATATTCAAAACAACAGGTATCACCTTTTTTAATGAAATAAAAGAAACATCAATAACCGCTAAATCAATTTCATCTTCAAAATCTTCCTTTTTCAAATAACGCGCGTTGATTTTTTCTTTTAGAACCACGCGTGAATCATTCCGCAATTTCCAATCTAACAGCCCGTAACCAACATCAATACAATATATTTTCTTCACGCCGGCCCGCAAGAGGCAATCTGTAAAACCTCCCGTGGATGATCCGACATCAATCACTATTTTATTTTTAACATCAGGTTTAAATGCTTCTAACGCCTTTTCTAATTTTTCTCCTCCGCGGCTTACATACTTTTTCCGCGGGGAAATATTTACAACACTATCCTTATCTATAAGCATCCCCGGTTTATCTAACCTCCGGCCATCCATAAATACTTCACCGGCAAGTATTACTCCAGCCGTTTTTCCCATACTTGAACAGTATCCTTTTTCCAGAAGAAACTTATCAAGTCTAATTTTTGGAGTGCTCATTATTGGATCCTAGAAGCTGTTTCATAAATCTTATTTCTATTACAAAAACAATCTTTGCGTCTGCAACTTCGTCAGTCTCGCCTCACATATCAACCGATATGCTCGGCTCGACTTCCTTGTTTCGCCGCAAATCTTGCTTTTTCATGACGAAATCGACTTAAGAAACAGCTTCTAACAGTTTTTTTAGCTTTTCCATAATATGTTTTTTATCCAACCCATACTTTTCTCTCAAAATATCCTGCGAACCATGTTCAATAAAAGCATCGGGAAGCCCTATTAACGCTGTTTTGACTAAAAATCCTTCTTCAGAAATTACCTCTAAAACCGCGCTGCCGAATCCGCCGGCTAAAACGTTTTCTTCCAATGTTAAAATATTTTTTGTCTTCCCGCAAACCTCTTTTATCATTTCCCTGTCAAGAGGTTTTATAAATCTCATATTAATTACACCGACTTTTAGCCCTTCTTTTTCTAAATCATTGGAAACTTCCAAACCCTGATAAACGATAGGCCCTATACCTAAAATTACAGCGTCATATCCCTCTTTTAAAACCTTTGCCCGTCCAAAAGGAATAATATCCGCACTCCCTTCGGTCGAAATGACACTCCCCCTGATTTCGCCTCGCGGATACCTGATAGCAACGGGACGATTCAACGCGACAGCGGTTTTTAACATCATGGGAAATTCGTTTTCATCTTTTGGCGCCATAATTACTATGTTGGGAACCGAACGCAAATATGAAAGGTCGAAAACACCCTGATGAGTCGCTCCATCCGCGCCAACAATCCCTGCCCGATCAAGACAAAAAATTACCGGCAGATTTTGGATACAGACATCATGGATAATCTGGTCATAAGCTCTTTGCAAAAAAGTTGAATATATCGCGACTATCGGCTTATAACCGCCGCAGGCTAGGCCCGCCGCGAAAACAGCGGCATTTTGTTCAGCAATCCCAACATCAAAAAACCTGTCAGGAAACTCTTTGGAAAAATCAGAAAGGCCGGTTCCATCCGGCATAGCTGCCGTTATAGCGACAATCTTATCATTTTCCTTTGCCAGGTTAACTATTGTCTCGCTAAAAACATCAGTATATGTAATCTTCCGTTTACCCGCGTCAATATCCCCTCCAGTCACAGAATCAAATTTGCCAATTCCGTGAAATCTCTCCGGGTTATTTTCCGCGGGCAAATATCCTTTTCCTTTTTTTGTTAAAACATGAATCAAAATCGGGCCGTTAAAATTCTTTATCCGATTGAATGTCGTTGTTAATACATTAATATCATGGCCGTCAATCGGCCCAAAATATCTAAACCCTAATTCTTCAAATAAAACGCCGGGTGTAAGAAGAGTTTTTAAACTCCCTTCCATTTTTTTAAGCACAAAAAGCATTCCGGGGCTTTTTTCTTTCAGCCTCTTTTCCATATCACTTCTAATTCTGTTATACAACGGAGCAGTAGTAATACGGCTTAAATACCCGCCCAGCGCGCCGACATTCCGGGATATTGACATGGCATTGTCGTTAACAATAACCTTAAGGTTGCTTCTAATATGCCCTGAGAAGTTCAATCCTTCAAATGCCATTCCGGCGGTCAGCGCCCCGTCGCCAATTATAGCTATTGTATTATTTTTATTTTTGCCTTCTAATTTCAAGGCTGTGGCTAGACCTGAACCGGCTGAAACAGAAGTACTGCTATGGCCCGTCCCAAAGACATCATATAAACATTCACTACGGCACGGAAAACCGCTAAGCCCGCCATGTTGGCGCAAAGTATTAAATTTATCTTTACGGCCTGTTAGCATTTTATATGCGTAACATTGATGCCCCACATCCCAGACAATATTATCTCCCGGGCAGTCAAAAACATGAAGAAGGGCAATGGTAAGTTCTATTACTCCCAAACTTGCCGCTAAATGCCCGCCTGTTTTAGAAACCGTCTGAATTATTTCTTCTCTTATCTCTTTTGCTAAAATCTGTAATTTTTCAAGAGGTAATTTTTTTAAATCATCAGGACTGTTAATTTCATCCAACACCATCGGCATTTTCATCCCTTCAGATCTTTTGTCGTGACTGCAGTCATCTGGATTCCCGCTTTCGCGGGAATGACAGCTTCGTAGGTTGGGTTTCGCAAGCTCAACCCAACCTACAAATCTATATCTGTGATAAAATATAATTTGCGATATCTTTCAGAGCATCACCCTTCCCGCCAAAAATTTCAAGCTGTTTTTTGGCCTTATCAATAAGAACTTTTGCCCTTTCTTTTGATTCTGATACGCCAAAAACAGCGGGATAAGTTATTTTGCTTTTTCCCTGAACATTATCAGTACCTTCATCAAGAATATCGTCAACAATCTGAAACGCCAAACCGATATCCTCTCCAAAACGGAAAAGACAGTAATATTCATCCTTTTTCGCTCCGCCTAAAATAGCTCCGATTTTAACAGACGCGAGAAAAAACTCGCCTGTTTTATGAACATGAATATATTGTAAAAGAGGAATATCTACATCATTTATTTTTGTTTGGCAATCTACCGCCTGGCCGCCTATCATTCCTTTTGTGCCGATGGCTTTCGAAATTTCATTTATTACCTTTAACATTTTTTCTGATGAAAAAATATTTTTATCGGCATTGCTTAATATCTCAAAGGCTAAAGTCAAAAGCGCGTCGCCCGCCAAAATCGCGGTATTTTCTTCAAATTTTTTATGGCACGATAATTCCCCGCGGCGATAATCATCATTATCCATACAAGGCAAATCGTCATGGATAAGAGAATATGTATGAATAAATTCAATGGCGCTTGCAAAAGGAAGAATTTTTTCTAAATCAGAATTAAATAATTCATAAACGGCCATCGCCAAAATAGGCCTTATCCTTTTCCCGCCTGAAAATACGCTGTAATTCATAGCTTCATGAATACGCGGGGGATAATCGCTCGGTTTCGGAAGATATTCTTTCAACGCTTTATCCACTAATTTTCTTTTCGCGTCCATATGCTTCTCAATATACTGTTTCACCTATAAATCCCCCTTTAATCCCCCTTTTCCAAAGGGGGAAATAGGGGAATTTTTATTTTTGGTGATAAATTCTATTTTCTTCTCAACTTCGTCCAGTTTTTTTGAACATTCAACCGACAATTTCATTCCATCTTCAAATAATTTCACCGAACTATCGAGATCAACCTCTTCCGTTTCAAACTTTTTGACTATAACTTCCAATTTTTTCATTGCGTCCTCAAATTTAAAATCCATGTTTACTTCTCTATTTTTTCTACCAGACATATCATATTCCCCCCATATAACCTAACTTTTATTTTGTCCTGCAAGTTAACTTGGCCTGCGTCTTTTAATAATTTTCCTTCCGGCATAAGATAACTTAAAGAATAACCGCGGCTGAGGACATTCAAAGGGTTTAATATATTCAATTTTTTTATTATATCCTGAAACACCCTATTTTTCAACTCAAGATTACGCGAACAGTTCCTGCGCATGGAATCCATACATTCATCAATTTCCAAACGATAATCATTGATTTTTTGTTTTGGCGTTAAAAAAGACGATGAACCGATTAAATTATCCAGCCTCAATCTTTTATTGTCTATAAAACTATTTAACTTTTGTCTTAAACGGATGGTTAAATCATCTAATTTTCTTGTTAACTCTTTCCTGTCAGGCACAGCTAATTCACCCGCAGCGGAGGGTGTTGGAGCGCGCAGATCAGCCGTAAAATCCGAAATGCAATAATCAATTTCATGCCCAACAGCGGAGATAACCGGCACCCTGGAATTATATATGCTCCTTGCCACTATCTCTTCATTAAAAGGCCATAAATCTTCAATCGAACCACCCCCGCGCCCGACTATTAAAAGATCAACTTCTTTATCCTGATTCGCGTTATAAATTGCCTCTGCTATTTCTTCCCTCGCGCCTTCTCCCTGAACCTTTACACCATAAACAATAATTTTAACCCAGGGAGCCCTTCTGCCGATTACATTTATTAAATCTTTGACGGCCGCTCCTGTCGGCGAAGTAACAATCGCGATTTTTTTAGAAAAAAACGGGATAGGTTTTTTGTGGGAAGAGTCAAACAACCCTTCCTGAAAAAGTTTTTTCTTCAGTTGTTCAAAAGCCAATTGCAGCGCGCCAATACCTTTTGGCTCCAGATAATTAATAATAACCTGATACTCGCCCCTTTTTTCATACAAACTGAGCGCGCCTGAAGCGATTATATGAATACCGTCTTCTAATTTAAATCTTGTTTTTTGAGAAAAGGAACTGAACAGAACAGCCCTTATTTGGCTTTGGCTGTCCTTTATAGAAAAATAGATATGGCCTGAACCGGGCTTTCTGAGGTTAGAAATCTCGCCCTCAATCCAGATATTGCCAAAATTGCTTTCCAAAATATGTTTTATACTCTGATTGATTTCGCTGACTGTATAGATATGGGCATTTTTATTTAGCATTAACTTTCGGGCACTAATTTTTCCTGGATTCTAACTACCTCTTCCGTTTTGTTATTTTTGGGATTAATTCGCACAAATAAGGCGCTAAATCGGACATCCCCGGAAGCCACATCAAATTTTACAGGCATCTGAGTAAGAAATCGTTTCAGCGCTAACTCTTTTTTTATCCCGATAACAGAATCGTGCGCGCCGGTCATACCAACATCGGTTATATACGCTGTTCCACAGGGTAAAATCCTCTCATCCGCGGTCTGGACATGAGTATGTGTTCCTATTACCGCGCTGGCTTTCCCATCTAAAAACCATCCCAATGCAATTTTTTCAGCGGTAGCCTCCGCGTGAAAATCAACGATAACCATTGGGTTATGTTCCTTAAGTCTTTTCAACTCTTCTTCCACAGCTCTGAAGGGACAATCAAAATTTCCCATAAAAACCCTGCCGGTAAGGTTTATTACCGCTATTTTTGTATTTTTTATATCAAGAATAACTGAACCGCGTCCAGGATTGCCGGGAGGATAATTTAACGGCCTCAAAATGCTTAACTCAGAGTCAATAAATTTTTCCAGCTCTTTGTTATCCCATGTATGATTTCCCATCGTAATCACATCAATTCCATAGGAAAAAAGCTTGGAAGATAT
>JBDROR010000131.1:0-7388 GCA_043809805.1 bacterium | reverse complement strand
AAAGATTTCTCCCTTCGGTCGAAATGACAAAAATGATGCGGTCGAAATGACAAGATTATGTGGTAGATAGGTATTTACAGATGAAACGTTTTCTAATCGCCTTGCAATTTTTAACCATTTTTCCCATTAAGATTAATGGTGAATTAAAAGAAGAAGATTTTGGGGAATCTTTAACGTATTTTCCGGTTGTTGGCGCAATCATAGGGCTTATTCTGGCTTTAAGTTTTTTTGCTTTAAAATTTTTGCCAATACAAGTTGAAAGCGCGTTAATTTTAATTATTTCTATTTTTATTTATGGCGGTATGCATCTGGACGGATTTGTTGATACCTGCGACGGTTTTTACGGAAATAAACCGCCTGAAAAGATTTTAGAGATTATGAAGGACAGTCACGCCGGGGCAATGGGCGTCATTGGCGTTATGTGCCTTTTGATTTTAAAATATTCACTTTTAGTAAGTTTATTGCCATCTGAAAATTTTTGGAAAATAATATTTTTAATGCCGGTATTCAGTAAATTTATGCAGGTTGCCGCCTGCTATAAAACTAACTATCCGCGGGAAGAAGGCAAGGCTAAGTATTTTGTCGGGAAAACAACAGGGAAACGGTTAATTTTGGGATTAATTTTCACAACAGGTTTATTTGCGGCATTATTAAAAATTAATGGAATAATAATCGTTATTTTATCAATAGTTCCAATATTATTATTAATAAATTGGTTTAAGAGAAAAATAGGCGGGATGACTGGGGATACGATAGGGGCAGTGAGTGAAATTAGCGAGGTTTTGGTTCTTTTTTTTGGTTTAATTTTAGTTGGATAAGGATTTCTCCCTTCGGTCGAAATGACAATAGGTCTGTCATTCCGAGCGAAGCGAGGAATCTTATACTGACAGTTAATAAGTTATGGGGATTTTTAGATGAAAAACAAGGCAATTCAAATTTGCGGGACAGGTTCAGGTGTCGGCAAAAGCGTAATTACTGCGGGGTTATGCCGTATTTTTTTGCAGGATGGATATAAAGTTTCTCCTTTTAAAGCGCAGAATATGGCATTGAATTCTTTTGTAACAAAAGGCGGCGGCGAGATCGGACGCGCGCAGGCTGTTCAGGCGCAGGCCGCGCGAATTGAACCGACAGTGGAAATGAATCCTGTTTTGATTAAACCGTCAAGCGATACAGGCGCGCAGATAATTGTATTGGGAAAACCGCTTAACAATATGGAAGCTGTTCAATATATAAAATATAAAAGTAAATTAATAAACATAGTTCGAAAATCTTTTGATAAGTTGATTGAAAAATATAAAATTGTTGTTATCGAGGGCGCGGGAAGTCCGGCGGAGATAAATTTAAAATCGCATGATTTTGTTAATATGAAAATGGCGGAATATGCCAAAGCTCCCGTGATTTTAGTTTGTGATATTGACAAAGGCGGGGCGTTGGCATGGGTTGTAGGGACATTGGAGTTATTAACTAAAAAAGAAAGAAACAGGGTAAAAGGAATAATCATTAATAAATTTCGGGGAGATATAAATTTACTTACTCCCGGAATAAAATTTTTGGAGAAACGTACAGGCATAAAGGTTTTGGGAGTAATTCCTTATTTTCGGGATGTGAGGATTCCTGAAGAGGATTCAGTGCCGTTGGAAATAGTCGCCAGTCGCCAGTCGCTAGTCGCTAGTGAAGCGTTAACGGGCGACGAGCTACGAGCGACGAGCTACGAAATACGAACGACGAACGACTATAAATTAGACATAGCAGTAATATATCTGCCGCATATTTCTAATTTTACGGATTTTGACCCGCTGGAAAAAGAACCTGATGTCTTACTGCGATATATTAGAAGCCCGGAAGAATTAGGCAGCCCTGACATTATAATTATCCCCGGCACAAAAAACACAATAGGCGACTTAAAATATCTGAAAGATTCAGGTCTTGCTCATAAAATTTTGTTCACGATTCACGATTCACGATTCACGGTTTTAATTGGTATCTGCGGCGGCTACCAAATGCTGGGCAGAAAAATATTTGATAAACATTCTTTGGAATCTAATTGCAAAAAAATTGAAGGCCTTGGAATTTTACCTGTTGAAACAAGCCTTGAAAAAGAAAAAATACTCAGGCAGGTGAAAGGAAAAGAATTAATTTCGGGTAGAAAAATATATGGTTATGAGATACATCACGGTTGCGCGAAGATAATAGGCAAATATTCGCCTTTTTTTGAAATCAGCGAACGCGATGGCAAAAAGGCGAAATATTTTGACGGTATAGTTTCAAAAAATAAACAAATTTTTGGGACCTATTTGCATGGAATATTCGATGATGACTCGTTCAGGCGGGATTTTCTGAACAGGGTAAGATTGAAAAAAGGATGGACGGTATTATCCCAAACTACAAATTTCAATGTCGATAAAGAATTTGATAAATTGGCTAATATTGTAAGGGAGAATATTGATATAAATTATTTATATAAAATAATGAAACACCCATCTGTCATTCCCGCGAAGGCGGGAATCCAGTAAAAGCGCAAGAAAAAAGACTGGATTCCCGCCTTCGCGGGAATGACGGGGAAAGTGGATGCGGGAATGACGGAAAAGTGTGCACGGAATGACAGAGTAACGGAGATTTTTAGATGAAATTTAAATATTTACTTATCATTATATTTTTTCTTTGTTTTTGCAAAACAAGTTTTGCCTATGAAAGGATTATTTCTCTGGGGCCGGCGACAACCGAAGCACTTTTTCTTCTCGGAGCAGGCGATAGATTGGTTGGCTGCACTGTATATTGCCAGAATCCTGTGGAAGCAAAAAAGAAGGAAAAAATTGGGACTGTGATTGAGGTTAATATTGAAAAGGTCGTAAGCCTGAAACCGGATTTGGTTTTAGCGACATCTTTAACGGACGTTCAGTCTGCCGCGAAATTAAAAAGTTTAGGGATAAATGTAATAACTTTTTCTTTGGCGAAAAATTATTTAGAGCTTTGCGATAACTTTTTAAAACTGGGAGAACTTGCCGGCAAAAAGGAAGAGGCAAAAAAAATTGTTGAAGATTCAAAAAATAAAGTGGAATCAATCAGGAAAAAATTTAAGAATAGTCAAAAAACAACTGTGTTTGTTGAATTGGGATCAAAACCTTTATTTGCTTTAACTAAAGATTCTTTCGGCAATGATTTCATTGAATTCGCGGGCGGCATAAATATCGTGAAAGATTTAAAAGTCGGGTTTTATTCGCGGGAAGAGGTTTTGAAAAATAATCCTGATGTGATAATTGTCGCGGATATGGGGATCGCGGGAGAAGAAGAAAAAAAAGTATGGGAAGGTTACAAGGTTTTACGGGCTTCGCGGAATAAAAGGATTCATGTTTTTGACGCGTACGCGCTGTGCAGCCCGACACCGGTGAGTTTTGTTGGAACGTTAGAGGAGATGGTTAAAATACTACAACCGTAAGAAGGTTACCAGAACACCGGGTTACCAGTATCCGTCATTCCCACGGAAGTGGGAATCCAGATGTGTAGGTTGGGTTGAGCTTGCGAAACCCAACTATTTATGAAAAATAATGTTGGATTTAGATTCCCGCCTTCGCGGGAATGACGTAGGAAATTTTCAGATGCATAAAAAAGCGCTTTATTGGATCTCCAGTATATTAATTTTACTAATAATACTTTTATTTGTAATTATCTTATCCTTACTCGTCGGTTCCGCGGGAATACCTTTTAAAAATATTATTTCTGTAATACTTGAAGGGAGAGGCACTACCGAATACAGCATTATTTTTGATATCCGCCTGCCCCGCGTTATTTTAGGGTTTGCGGTGGGCGGCGCGTTAAGCCTTGCCGGCGTGATACTTCAGGGCATGTTTAGAAATCCATTGGTTGAGCCATATACTTTGGGTATTTCAGGCGGCGCGGCGCTGGGTGTGTGTTTAAATATTGTTTTGGGATTGAACAGGAAATTAGGTGTAAGTTTTCTGCCTCTTTTTGGTTTTTTTGGATCCGGTTTGGTTATTACGCTTATTTATTGGCTTAGCGCGAAAAAGGGTGTAATAAGGCTTCAGGGGCTTTTGCTCATTGGCGTAATGATTAGTTTTATCTCATCGTCATTGGTTATGTTTATTATGGCTGTTGCCTCCGCGGCGGATCTCCATGGAATTATTTTTTGGATGATGGGGTCGCTTGACAGTTCAAACTGGACTCTTATTAAGTTAATGGCTTTTGTTTCCGTTTTGTGTTTCGCGGTTTCTCTTTTATTTTCTCAGGATCTTAACGCGTTATCTTTAGGCGAAGAAGATGCCGCCCATTTAGGGATAAACACGGAAAATATTAAAAAGTGGCTGTTTTTAATAAGTTCCTTGCTTACAGGGTGCGCGGTGTCCGTGGCCGGAAGCATTGGTTTTGTAGGATTAATTGTTCCGCATCTGATGCGGCTTTTTGTCGGAAGAGATTACAGAATACTTCTTCCCGCGTCTTTTTTGGCTGGCGGGATATTTCTTATCCTGTGCGATACATTGGCGCGGACTGTTATTTCTCCTTTGGAACTGCCTGTAGGCGTGATTACAGGAATAATCGGCGGCAGCCTTTTTGTGTATGTTTTGACGAGGAAACAAACATGTTGCAAATAAATAATCTAACCTGCGGTTATGACGCGAGGTTTTCATTAACGGACATAAATTTAAAAATAAAGGAAAGAGAATTTATTGGAATAATCGGGCCGAACGGTTCAGGCAAGACGACCCTTTTCAGGGCGATAACAAAAATTATTCGTCCTGAAAAAGGCGATATTCTTTTTGATGAAATCAATTTAACTGATATGAATTTTAAAAATCTTGCCCAAAAGATGGCCGTTGTTTCTCAAAATGTTGATGTGGATTTGATGATGAGTGTGGAGGAATTTGTTCTCTTGGGAAGGATACCTCACCGCCAAAAAATACAATTTTTTGAGTCAAAAAATGATGAAAAAATCGCGAATGAGGCGATGATTTTAACGGATACTTTTAAATTTAAAGACAGGCCGATGGGAAGCCTGAGCGGCGGTGAAAGGCAGTTGGTTTATATAGCCAGGGCACTGGCGCAAAAGCCGAAATTGCTCCTTCTGGATGAGCCTACAAATCAGTTAGATATCGCCCATCAGGTTAAAATAATGGATTTAATAAAGAAATTAAATAAAGAACGGAATATTACTGTGGTGATAGTTTTGCATGACCTTAATCTCGCGAGTGAATATTGCGACAGGCTGGTTCTTATTAATAATGGAAGGCTCCATAAAATGGGATTGCCTGATGACGTCCTGACTTATCAGACCATCGAAGAGGTTTATAAAACAGTCGTTTTAGTCCAGAAAAATCCAGTATCAAAAAAACCGTATGTATTTTTGGTTCCGGAAAGGAGGGGAGGTGAAACAAAGTAAACTGTTAAATTACAACGTCCCATAAATTAAACAAAAAGGAGGAATTAAATGGGGAAAATAGTTAGGATTATTGCAGTGGCTGTTTTTTGTGTGGTTATGTCGGAAGTGCGGGCTGAAAATCAAAATGCACATGTCAAGGAAAACAATAACAAAATCATTGTGGAAATTGATTACGGCAATATCCGATTACCGCGAACAGCAGAGGTTTCTTCGACAGAAGGAAAGACTGTCCTTGAAGTGTTGCAAACCGTTGCAACAGTAGAAACTCATCCTGTTGATCAGTATGTTTTTGTCACTTCCATCGATGGGGTTAGTGGTAAGCGGGGGGAGACGGCATGGTATTATAAGGTGGATGATAAATTGGCGGATGAGTTGGCTTATTCAAAAATCCTTAGCGGCACTGAGCGCGTAAAATGGATATACAAAAAGGATGAGTGTTCTTGGAAAGTAGATGGTAAGTTCAACAAATAACCAAACAATATCCATAATCAAATTTCAATATTTAGATTGCTAACTCATTAAGACCAAATAGGCAAAGGAAGTCTCCGTGAAAATCGGAGCGCTGCCCTGCAACGGTGATAGCCCGGACGATTGCCTATTTCGGAATGTATTCTCACGGGAGGAGAAAAAATGAAAAAAATTATTTCTGTCATTTTTGTTTATTTATTTGTTATTTTTTCCAATATTGTCAATGCCTTCTATATTACAGTTGAGGGCAAGAATGTTCCCTGCACCATTAAAAGCATGGAAGTTATTACGGCCACTCGGTCAGCTACTCCTAAAACGGAAATAGCAAGTTCAATTACGGTTGTTACCTCTGAAGACATTGAAAAGAAAAAAAAGACTAATGCAGTTGAATTGCTGAAAGATTTACCTGGTATTAACATTGCCCAGACGGGCAGCTTGGGAGGGGCATCTTCTATTTTTATAAGAGGTGCGAACCCAGAGCATACCTTGATTATGATTGATGGTGTTGAAATGAATGATCCGATGTTCAGGGGCCGTTCGTACAATCTTTCCAATCTGACATTGGAAAACGTAGAGCAGATTGAGATTGTTAAAGGGCCTCAAAGCACCTTGTATGGTTCGGACGCTATGGGAGGGGTTATCAACATAATCACTAAAAAGGGGCAGGGCAGAAGATTTTCATTATTTTCTGAAGCCGGTTCTTTTAAGACGTTCCGCGAAGGGGTCGAGGTTGGTGGAGGTGACAAGAAGTTCAGTTATTCGTTGGGAGTAACACGGATAGATACAGAAGGGATCTCATCCGCCGGCGAAAAGTATGGTAATACAGAAAAGGATGGGTATCAACATACGTCTTTTTCTTCAAGATTTACTTTTATGCCGAAAGATAAGATTGATATGGATTTGATTTTAAAATATTTGGTATCAAAAACAGATTTGGATAATTCAGGCGGCAAAAATGGAGACGATCCGAATTATACAACAAAAAACAAAGAACTCTATTTGAGGTTGCAGTGCGGGGAAAAAATAGCTGTTTCTTTTTCGCGACATAACAGGAATTACAATAATGATACAGATACAGAGCATCCTGTGGATTTACTGAGAGAAGCTTATTCATCGCAGATTAGAAAAATTAGCTGGCAGGATAGTTTGTCAATAAATAAATTTAATAATATTTTGGCCGGTGTTGAATATGAAAAGGAAAGAGGTAAATCATATCGTTACACAGAAAGTAAAAAGGGCGCGTCCAGCGTCGATTTTCCACAGAAAAAGGAGCAAAACAGGGCATATTTTTTACAGGACCAGATAAATGTTAACAATGAATTTTTCGCTGTTTTAGGTACAAGGCTGGATAATCATGGCAGGTTTGGTTCAAAGGTAACTTACAGGGTGGCTCCCGGTTATAACATTGATTGCACAAATACCAGGCTTAAGGCAAGTTACGCGACCGGTTTCAAAGCGCCGTCGCTGTATCAGCTTTATTCATCGTATGGAAATGAAAAGCTTATCCCTGAAAAAAGCAGGGGTTGGG
>JBDROR010000130.1:0-10193 GCA_043809805.1 bacterium | reverse complement strand
AAAGATTTCTCCCTTCGGTCGAAATGACAGTATTTCTTTTCACTGGTGACATGGTGACTTGGTGCGCTGGTGACATTTTCGAGGAGATCTATGGCTTCTTTAAAAGAATTATTAGCTAGGGAAGAAATTATAGCGCCGGGTCACAGATTGTGTCCGGGATGCGGCGCGGCAATTGTTGCGCGTATGGTAACTAAAGCGGCTAATAAGCCTTTAGTTGTTTCCTGCGCTACAGGATGTTTAGAGGTTTCAACAACTATTTATCCTTTTACATCATGGAAATCGTCTTTTCTTCATGTGGCGTTTGAAAATTCAGCGGCTTCTTTAAGCGGTGTTGAGGCGGCATATCGCGCGTTAAAGAAAAAAGGAAAAATAAAAGAAGATATGCAATTTATCGCGTTTGGCGGTGACGGCGGGCTTTATGATATCGGGTTTCAAAGCCTTTCCGGAGCGTTGGAACGCGGGCATCGTATGTTAACAGTTTGTTACGATAATGGAGCCTATATGAATACCGGCGTCCAACGTTCAAGCGCTACGCCGCGCGGAGCGAATACCACTACGTCACCGGCGGGAAAGGCGGCTTATGGGAAAAAAGAGTATCCAAAAGATTTAACTGCGTGTGTTGTTGCTCATAATATACCTTATGTCGCACAGGCATCTCCGAGTCATTGGAATGACCTTATGAAAAAGGTGGAAAAGGCGTTAGCGGTTGACGGCCCAAGTTTTATTAATATTCTTTCCCCATGTCCGCTTGGATGGAAGCATCCGGGCGAGGAGACCATTGAGATCGCGAAACTCGCGATAGATACCGGTTTCTGGCAGCTTTATGAGGTTGAGAATGGGGTATATAAGTTAAATTATCATCCTAAGCAAAGAAAACCGCTAAGAGAATGGCTGGAAAAACAAGGACGGTTTCGTCATCTTTTTACTCCGGAAAATAAACATATTTTGCAGGAACTGCAAGAACATCTCGACAAAAAGTGGGAAAAGCTTCTGAAATTGTGCGGTGAGACGGAAAGCAAGTAAAGTAACTTGCATACTCTGTCATTCCCGTGTAAACGGGAATCTAGCAAAAATACCGTACTGGATTCCCACTGAATATATTCCCTGGTAGCTCAATTGGTAGAGCGGGTGGCTGTTAACCACTAGGTCGCAGGTTCGAACCCTGCCCGGGGAGCCACTTCGACTCGGCTTTGCCTCGCTCAGTGTCTTGAGAAGGCAGGCCGAGTCCTTTTATTTTAATGGTTCAGTTTACTCGCCACGAGTCGCGGAGAAGTGTCCTGAGCAAAGTCGAAGGACTTACCACAAGATTTAATGAATTAGTGTATAATACAACTCATGTGGTTTGTTTATATATTAGAATGTGAGAATAAAGCCTTTTACACAGGTGTAACCAATAACATAGAACGTCGATATAAAGAACACCTTAATAAAAAAGCCCATTACACAAGTTATAATCCCCCTGTAAGACTCGCATATAAAGAAACTTATCAAACTAGATCGGAAGCCTTAAAACGTGAAGCTCAGATTAAAGGTTGGACACGAAAAAAGAAAATAGCATTAATTAATGGAGACTTAATTTTGCTGAAACAATTGTAAATTGAGATTAAGAAGCACAAGAAAATCTCGTTTTCTATGTTAAGCGGTTAATATTAGCCCCTGTAAATCCGGCATCAGTATAAACTTTAAAAATTTCCATACTTTCCTGACTGGCAATAAAAGATTTAATTTTTGCTTCTTGAGCTTCGCATGAATTAAACTCGACATTTGCTTGGTTATCGGTGGAAACTCTTGTATAAATCGCGCATTTTAATTTGGATTGCATTTTAGCCCCGTTTTATATACAATATCCCATAATACAGCGTATTTAAATATAGTATTCTGATATTGTATTGTAATACTACTAATATGTCAAGGAGAAAAAATTGCATTTAAAGAATCTAACTAACTTAAGAAAACAAAAAGGCTGGTCACAGGAAAAATTGGCTGTTGAATCCGGCATTTCTTACAATACTATTATAAAAATTGAGCGGGGCGGAATTAAAAATCCAAAAATTGAAACGGTTATTAAACTTGCGAAAGCTTTAGAAATTAATATTGATAAATTAGTTGGAATAGAATAAAAAGAACATATTACGGGGATAAATCCGTTATATTTCCCGCAAAGGAGGCTATTATAAAAAATTTGTAGGGAATTTCATATTTGATGAGAAGAAAAATTCTCTTGACTTTTAATTACTACATGATATAATGTTCCCATTATGGTAACAATAATAGGTGTAATCTATACGGTCAGATATGAAGATAATAGGAAAACAAATTTTAAATGATTTTAAGAAACAGCATGCTGGTTCCCGAACGCAAATCGAATCATGGGAGGCAGAAGTCGAAGAAAATCAATGAAATTCTCCAATTGATCTTAAGCAAAGGTATCCTAAGGCCAGTATTTTGAAGGACAAGTATGTTGTCTTCAATATTTGCGGAAATAAATATAGGTTGCTGGTTCAAGTAGCTTATAATACCAGTATTGTGTTAATAAAAAAAATCGGTACACACAAAGAATATGACAATTGGAATATAAGTTAGAGGTTATAAAAACATGGAAAAAATTAAAGTAATAAAAACTGAACAAGATTACCAAGAAGCTCTCAAATTGGCTGAGAAATTAGTTGGTCTCGATCCTGATCCTGATTCTGCCGAAGGTGAACAACTCACGCTTCTTACTGCTCTCATCCAAGATTACGAAGCTAAACTATTTCCAGAAACGCTTCCCGATCCGATAGAGGCTATTAAATTCCGAATGGAACAAGCTGATCTAAAACCGGCCGATCTTATCCCTTACATCGGAAGCAGAAGCCGAGTATCAGAAATTTTATCCGGAAAGCGCCAACTTTCTCTTGATATGGTAAGAGCGCTTTCCACTGGACTTGGCATCCCGGCAAAGGCATTAATACAGAAACCGTCGCGACCAGAATTGCAAAACTGGGATATGGGCCTTGTAAGAACAATGGAACGACGGGGCTACTTCGGTAAAAAGACCCTCAAAAAGTATGATAAATCTGAACTTATTAGTAATTTATTTGAGGCATTTGATAATTTACAACTGGCAGTTTTGTATCGAAAAACTAGTTTTCGTTCTGCGCCTCGTACGGATAATAGTGCTTTGCTCGCCTGGGGGCTGCAAGTATTGAAAAAGGCTGAAAAGATAAAAAACCCTTTTAAATATAAGAAGGCAACAGTGACTCTTAAGTTTATGCAGGATGTTGTACGGCTTAGTGCCAAAAACAACGGCCCCTTGCTTGCGTGCGATTATCTTAAAAAGCACGGCATAAAATTTGTTGTTGCGCCGCATCTTCCTAAAACCCACCTAGATGGTGCCACATTCTTCGTGGATAAGGATAATCCCGTCATTGGCCTTACGATTCGCCATGATCGCCCTGATAATTTCTGGTTTACATTGATGCATGAGCTCGCGCACGTCGCACTCCACTATGAAAATGGAATTGAGTATTTTTATGACGAAAAAATTCAAGAAAAGGATGGGACGCAAATCGATGACCGAGAAAAAGCTGCAGACGAGCTTGCAGAAGAGTCGATTCTTCCTATGAGTAAGTGGGAGATAAGTGCAGCGAAGAGAACACCCAACCAATTTTCTACCGAGGATCTTGCCAATGAGCTTGGTGTGCAAGTAGCGGTCATTGCTGGAATGATTCGGTTTAAGCACCAAAAATTTTACTACTTAAACGAACTGATTCACGATGAAAGTCTTAAAATCAAAAAGTATTTCTCTAATGAGTTCAAAGACTAGTATGACTACAATTAAAACATATATTCCTATACTTCGCTGGAGACCTGCCGAGATAAAAGCACTGGAGAAACTTTTTCAGCAAGACAGAGAAAACGTGACTCCTTTGATAGAGTTTGTGGTGCCAGCACCCTCGACTAAAAACCAAGATGGCAAGAGTATAATCACCAAGACATCAAGAGAAAAATTTTTAGAGGCACTTCCAAATGTTTCAAAAGATCTCCTGAAATCTTGTGGGCAAAATTCTGTATTCGTCGATGTTCATCTGTTAGAAAGTACTATTAGAGCATCATCGCTTGAACAAATTCTTTCGTCATCAAATGAGCTGAACTCAATTCCAGTTACTTATATCTTTCCTGTAGCCAGCTCTGATGCTGACATGGCAACTCGCACCATTGCCGTCAACTATGCAAAATCAACCGGACATGGGATCTGTATTCGTATCGATAAGTCTCACTTGGAGGAAAAGAATATTTCGTTGCATATTGCTAATTTTGTTGAGGATAATGGGCTTGATATCGAGAACGCTGATTTACTTGTTGATCTGGGCGTTATTAATCAAAATACAACTGCAACGGACATAACAAAACAGCTTACCCAGATACCTGACTTGGATAAATGGAGGTCATTTATTATGTCTGGGGGTGTATTCCCAAAGAATCTGATGGAATTCATACCGGGCAAAGCGCACGAGCTGAATCGATTAGATTGGCAGTTATGGAAAACTATTAGAGATAACACTTTGTTACGCACACCACTTTTTTCTGATTACACAATTCAATGCCCCAACTATGAACGAATTGATGCTATTGGCAGTGTAAGTGTACGGTATACGGATGATGATAAATGGTGGATATTTAGAGGGAAGAAGCCAGGACTTGTAAATCCAAAAACAAAAGAAAAAGGCCCTGGACTAGAACAGTATGTAGATCATGCCAGGACGTTGACTGGAAAAAGTTTTAGCAAGTTCTACAAATGCGCAAATTATAGTTTTGGTGATTCGGAAATTGCACGAATTGCAGCCTCAGACAATAAAAAGCCAGGGAATGCTGCTACATGGCTTACCATTGGAATCAATCACCACATTACTCTGGTTGCACGTCAGGTCTCCAGTCTTGCCGCGAAAACTGAAGGACGCTCCGCACATATTGCTTCAACGGTTTAAGCTTCATTGATGTTACAAGCCTTTCGTACACTACCTCTCGTGGTTTTGATCGGATACCACCTGCCTTGCCAAGAATTTCTAACTTATCAAGAGCTTCGTGTCTCCATAAGAGCCGAGCGATAGCAATGCTATCTTGTTTTGGATTATCTTCTGGTTTTCTAATCTGATTAAAGAAAACTGAGCCGTTTTTATCTATATGCGCCGTCTCAATACCCCACCAATCGGGGATCATCTTGAACGCATCAATAAAGTGTTTGCTACCAACGACGATAGTAACCAGGTCAAAGATAGCATTATATGCCTGTATTTGCTCTGGCAATCGCGCCAGAGTATCACGATCACTCTTAATTTCGTAGCCATGCATTATCCCATTTATTACTGCGATATCTATCCTAACGCTGCCATGCTGAATCCCCAGTTCGTCAATTATTCTTAGTTCTTTGTCTTTTGCGTGTTTCTTTTTTAAAACTTCCTTGAGCGCGGATCTTATGATCAAATCGTTTGTTAATGTCATTTTTTGAGTAGATGTTTTCATATATGAGTTTAATTGGTATTAAATTTATTTTATCATATTATCATAATACGTTATATAAAAAATAATTTATATCCAATATCGGTTGGGTAGACATATTTAATAACTTAAATAAGGAAGCAGAAAAAAATTGCTTCTTTTCTACTTCTTCCTGTATCAGTATATGACTATGAAAATAATGAAGATTCACCAATCCTATATGAGATAATGAAATTCGGTATAGAAATTAAAATAAATTACCCGCATAGCAAACCCTTCAGCACTTTGTAAAAGGTATCTATGGTAAAAAGAGCCTGCCTGCCCTGGGACGGAAACAGGGGACGGAAACAGGGACGTTGTTTCCTACGTATACTAAAAAATTGACAAATAAATGGAGGAACAGTATAATATAGTAATGCCGCGACAAGCACGATTAGATATTCCTGGAGCCCTACATCACATAATGATCAGGGGTATAAATAAGTCTGATATTTTTGTTGATGATGACGACAGGAACAAGTTTTTAGAACGATTGGGCAAAAATATCATCGAAGGGAAATGTTCAATATATGCATGGGTGTTGATGAATAACCATGTTCATATTCTATTCAAGAGCGGAGAAAAAGGCATATCAGAAGTAATGAGAAAACTTTTAACATGGTATGCTCAATACTTTAATCGCAGACACAAGAGAAGCGGGCACCTGTTTGAGAATCGATACAAATCAATATTGTGTGACGAGGATAGATATCTATTATCATTAGTAAGATACATACATCTGAATCCTATAAGATCAGGTATGCTAAAAAGTATAGGAGCTTTGGATAATTACCGCTGGAGCGGGCATAATGCGATTATAAAAAATATAGATCATGAATGGATGGATAAAGATTATGTATTATCCCAATATAGTAAAAGGAAAACAGTAGCAAAAAGAGCGTATCAAATCTTTATTGAAGAGGGATTAAAAGATAAACGAGAATTTTCGGGAGGCGGATTAATAAGGAGTGCTGGCGGTTGGTCAAAAGTTTTATCGATGAGGGGAAGAAAAGGGGATGAAGAATTTGACGAGAGGATTCTTGGTGATAGTGCTTTTGTGCATAATATGTTAAAAGAAGCCGAAGAAAAAGAGATGCGGCGATTGAGATTACACAAGTCTGGTAAAAATATAGCAAATATAATAGATGAAGAGTGTAAAAAGAGCAAGATTAATCCGGGAGAATTAAAGGCCGGCAGTCGGCGGAGAAAAGTAAGCGAGATTCGAGCGATAATTGCACAAAGAAGTATTGTGGAACTGAAATTATCATTTGCAGAGATAGCCCTGCATCTGGGAGTAAATACGTCAGCAATAAAGAAATGCGTTGATAAATTGGATGCCATTGGATAAATAAGTATATGTAGGAAACAACGTTATATAATAAAAATTGACATAAGGGATACCTCCAAATAATAATATAGTTACCCAAAACATATTAAAAAAGGAGGCCCCCTTATGCCAAAGATTGCAAGTATTAAAGAACTGTATCAACTAAAAGAAACCATTAAGAACAATGGGAACACTATGTTAGTCGGTTTTGATGTGAGCAAGGAGTATTCTGACATGTGTTTTATGGATTCGGCTCACAACATTTTACTTAAAAATTTTAGATTTTCGAATAACAGAAAAGGCTTTAATAGTATGCTTAACAAGATTTATGTTACCAAAGATGTTTTTGGGAAGCAAGACATTTTTTGTGGTTTTGAACCTACAGGGCAATATCATAAACCATTAGCTGCCTTTTTGCTGCAAAAAGATTTACCTGTATGCCAAATTTCAACTATGATCGCAAAAGATAACAGACGTACACTGGACGGAAGCTGGAGAAAAAATGATGCTAAAGACGCATTGAATGTTACAGACCTTATGTCCCAAGGCAAGGTTTTATATTATCCAACGCCAAGCCCTTTTTATGATGGATTAAAAAGTTTAATTAGTTATAGATATAAACTATCAAGGCAACTTCTTGGAATGAAAGCCATGATCAGAAACAGTTTTTTCTGTATGTATTTTCCTGAAATAGAGAGTTTATACGACAACATATTACATCAAGAAATACTCTTTTTATTAAAGCATTTCCCAACAGCGTATCAAATACAAAAGATATCGCTCAATAAATTCATTAAAATGTTCAATAAAGATAAAATAATAGCAATGAAAGCAAAAGAAAGACTACGACAGGTATGGTTAAAAGCTCAGGATTCTATAGGTTGTGAGCCTAATATTTCAACCTATGTGATAGCGAATAATATGGTGAATCAGATAGAATTCATACAAAACAAACTATCTTCAATAGAATATGAGATAGACCAATTATGTAAGCACAGTAAAGATTACGAATTGCTACAAACAATACCGGGTTTTGGTCCAATAAATTCAGCCACATTTATGGCTTGCGTAAAAAACATCGACAGGTATAATAATATAAGACAGATAGAAAAACGAGCTGGATTTGATCTTGAACACCGTCAATCAGGTATGTATAAAGGTCATTTAAGTATATCCAAAAAAGGCAATGCGTTATTGCGTTATGCTTTATGTTCTGCCGCAAACGCCGCTTTAAAGAATAAGGTTTTCAAAGATTTATTTCTGAAAAAGTTAGAAATTAAAGGCGTGTGCCGGGATAATAAATTCAAGCTACGAATAAAATGCGCTGAAAAATTATTGCGTATTGCATGCGCGGTAATTAAAAATACTACGCCTTTTTCGATTGAACATATTTTACAGAATTCGGTGGAACAGCCTGTGCTAACTAACGTTAGGGCGGCGTAAGTCGACCCTGTGCGGGACAATTTAGGCGTTTCACCGGATTCTTTACAATGCATAAAGTATTATTAGCGCATGGCTATAGTCTGTGACGCTGTATCCATAACGATTATTGGAAGGATATATAAAACGGTGGAACTCACTGAATTTGTAATTTATTTGTCTATCGACAAAGCAGATAAATCGTTTTTTTATATTAAAAAATAATGGGGATATCTCTGCCTAAATTTATTTATTGACTTTTATTATAGTATTGTCCCCTATTTTCTTGTATAGAAATTCTATATATGGAAAAATTAATAAAATAATGAGTGGTATTAGGGAGTAGATACATCGGCAATATCAAAGATTATTTCAAGATTTGAGGAGAGTTAGTCATGCTCTTGGAAATTGCGCGGGCAAGAAAAGGAAAAAATGTATGATTTGGTTTCCGCTAAAAAGATTTAAAAAGACTTGACATTTTAAAATTGTACTTTAAAATGGTAGGCATGTATGTCAACAGATTGATAGAAAAAACACTAAAAAATTCCATAAAAACTTTCCCGGCTGTTCTTATTACCGGTTCAAGACAGTGTGGAAAGACAACATTAGTTAAAAAGATTCTGGGCGGTAAATATAACTATGTTTCTTTAGATGAACTCGATATCCGTTCTTTTGCGATAGAAGATCCCAGAGGTTTTTTAGAACGATATTCACCCCCTTTAATTATTGATGAGATTCAGAATGCTCCACAACTTTTGTCATATATTAAAGCAAGGATTGATAAAGATCGAAAACCTGGACAATGGGTAATAACAGGGTCTCAAGCTTTTCCTTTGATGCGGAATGTCAGTGAGTCGCTGGCCGGACGTGTTGCTGTGCTAACATTATTCCCTTTTTCTTTGGATGAGATAAACAATAACAGAAGGATCAACCTGGCAAGTGCTTCTTTATTTATAAATCATTTAACTAGTGTAAAAACTATGTTGAAAAAATCGATATCTTCCGGCGCATGGCTTTTACAGGGCGGATATCCTGAGTTATTTGTCAATAAAAAGATTTCAAGAAAGCTGTGGTTTTCGAGTTATGTTCAGACATATATTGACCGTGATGTAAGAGGCAACATAAAAACAGCGAATCTTAATGACTTTGAACGTTTTTTGCGGCTTTTAGCTGCCAGAACAAGCCAAGAACTTAATTATTCCATTCTTTCCCGTGAGATAGGTGTTACAGTCCCCACAATAAAATCATGGGTATCTTTTCTGGAAGCAAGCTCAATTGTTTATTTGTTATATCCTTATCATAAAAATTTTGGCAAGAGGATTATAAAGTCTCCAAAATGTTATTTTTTAGATACGGGGTTGGTAGCATATTTAGTCGGTTTGCAGGATGAAAATCATTTGCTGCAGGGCCCCATGGCAGGAGCTTTATTCGAAACAGCTTGTGTGATACAGTTTGTTAAACGTTTTTCCGCTTTTATTGATCCTTGTTCTTTGTATTTTTGGAGAAGCGTAGACGGTTTTGAGGTTGATCTTTTAATTGAAACTGCACAGAAAATTTTCCCGGTGGAAATAAAATTATCCTCGACAATTTCATCACAACATGTGTCCTCATTAAAGCTATGGTTAGACATGGCGGGTAATACTGCAAAAAAAGGACTTGTTATTTCACGTTCGTCCCGGATGGGTTTAATCCGCAGGAATATATATAATTGTCATTTTTCTATGCTTTGAAATATTTAAAATGGAAGTGCTATAATTTTAGAAAAGGAGGAGATATGCTGATAAAAGACATAATGACAAAAAATGTTGTTACGGTTAGCCCTGAAATGGACATTCATAAATTGGCGGAATTATTTGTGGAGAAAAACATAAGCGGCGCTCCGGTAGTGGATAAGAGCGGAAAATTATTGGGAATTGTAAAGGAAGAAGGC
>JBDROR010000129.1:0-5946 GCA_043809805.1 bacterium | reverse complement strand
CGCGCTCCAGCTCCTGCGCTCAGAGCCTGCGAAACCACCTTGGCGGTGATTGCGTAAGGTAGTTTATACCCTTCCTCAAGCCCCTGCCTTCAGCGGTCTTTACGCTCCGCGTAATTTTTTTGTTGTTTAAGGGAGAAAATCTTTTTTTGTCCGGCGGCGGAGAAATATAAAGAATTTACCTCTTGCCTTTAGGGTGGGTGAAGCAAGCGCATTAAGGACGATGCGTAAATTGAAAATTGAAGCCGGACGGCTGCGATTGCTGAAGGAGGGTTTATTGTAAAAAGATATTGACAACATGGATTATTTGTATATAATTTTGTATATATGAATAAAACAGTTAAGTTAACTCAAAAACAAGAGGAGTTTTTTAATATTTTAGCGGATTATATCCGCAGAGAAAAGATTCCGCCCACGAATAGGGAGATACTTAAAATGATGGGGTTAAAGTCTCCCCGCAGTATCGTTCAGTATTTAGACGTGCTTGAAGCAGGCGGATATATTAAGAGAGGCAAAGGGGCCCGGAATATAAAGATTCTTAAATCACCGTACGATAATAGCGATTCCGGAAAGACGGTAAAAGTTCCCGTGGTGGGATATGTTCCTTGCGGAGTGCCTTTCTTAGCTGAGGAAAATATCGAAAAGGAAATTATTATTTCCGATAAGATAGCGAAACCGCCGTATAAATATTTTATGCTTAAAGCGGTCGGGGACAGCATGAATAAGGCTGGGATAAACGACGGCGATTTAGTTTTAGTGCGTCAGCAGATGACCGCTAATGATGGCGATATAGTCGTAGCCTTGATAGATGATGAGGCTACAATAAAACAATTACGGTTACATAAGGATTATATAACTTTAGCGCCTAAATCAACAAATATAAAGCATAGCCCAATAGTTCTGGAAAGGGATTTCAGAATTCAAGGTGTAGTTATTAGGGCAATGCCGGAGTTGGCATAGTAGTAAGAAGGAAGGTGGAAAATGAGTTTTTCGGATTACATCGTTCAAAGGGTTTGGGAAAAGGGGGAAATTATTCCGGGGAATGATCCTAACGTGTGGCGTAAGGATCAATGTAAGGCTTGGATAGGAAGGGTATACTATGGTGATAGGAATTCCCAATATGGTTGGGAAATTGACCATATACGGCCTGCGCCGGAGGGCGGTAGCGATGAGTTATATAATCTAAGACCTTTGCAATGGACCAATAACGTTAGCAAGCGGGATGGGCGTTTGACTTGTGCAGTAACATCGGTTGGAGTAAATAACGCTTAATATCTGGACTCATTATGAGGTACGCTGAACAGGCACGGGGAATCTGGTTTTTTGAATAGTATTTATTTTTTATAACAAGATGTTATGATAAAATAATAGAAAAATAATAAACAGACATAATGAGCAGACTAAAAGTGTTAGATTTATTTTGTGGTGCAGGAGGATTCTCTGAGGGGTTCCGTCAGGCCGGTTACCAAATTATAGCCGGCATAGACAATGATCCGGAGGCCCTCTATACTTTCTCATTAAATTTTCCGGAAGCTTTGGCGGTAGACAAAGATTTGTCGACGAGTTTAAACGGTTCAGGTCAGACGATTGAAGATTTGTTTAAAAAGAAAATTGATGTGATAATCGGTGGCCCACCGTGTCAGGGGTTTTCTATCGCTGGCAAACGATTAAAGGATGATCCTCGCAATGTTTTGTATAAAGCATATCTTGAAGTCATAGTCAGACTTAAGCCTTCGGCGGTAGTTGTCGAAAATGTTCCGACTATAATAAGTTTATTCGGCGGTGAAATAGCTCGCCAAATTAAGCAGGATTTTGAGGAATTTGGATATACGGTATATCAATTCACCATTACTGCGTCTAATTACGGAGTTCCCCAAAACAGAAAGAGAACTTTTTTTGTCGGTATAAAAGGATCGGGGAGATTTGAGATGAACCTGTTGCGCGTTTCAAAAAATACCGTAAGTACATATATGGCCATTTCTGATTTACCCCTTTTAGAAAAAGAGTTCGGCGGTGAAGAACTAGATTATCTCTGCCCCGCTTTTAATGAATATCAAAGGATAATGAGGTCAGGGTGCAAAAAGATTTACAACCATTGGGCAGTAGTGCATACCGAAAAAACAAAATCAATAATAAAATTAGTACCCGATGGTGGTAATTACAAAGATTTGCCCAAACATTATAGAGATACTCGTAGAGTAAATATAGCTTGGACAAGAATGGACAGCAGAAAACCGTGTTTTACCATTGATGCCGGACATAACCATCATTTTCATTATAAGGCAAATAGAGTTCCTACTGTACGAGAATGTGCGCGGATTCAGTCGTTCCCGGATAAGTTTAGATTTTTCGGCAAAAAAACAAATCAGTTTAAACAAGTGGGCAATGCTGTTCCTCCTTTATTGGCGAAAAAGGTTGCCGTTGCTTTGAAGAGGGCTCTGAAGTGAGTTATAATCCAGATAGGCAGTACAGGTGTACAATTATTAGAGGCAAGGCTAAGAATGCTATGGAAGATTTACTTCCAGCCTATTCCCAGATATTAATAAGCATATGTCCTTGTTCTGCTGAAGAATTTCCTAAATTATTTAATAATGAATTCGCGCGTATGTTGCCCGGATCCACTCAAAAAACTCTTAGTAATCACAGGACTGAAATTGCTGGAAAACTTTTCGGTATGTATTTCGTAGATGAGCACGATACGGTTCATGTTTCTCCGAGAACATTGAAGTTGGCTGAAGACCATGATTTACCTGCATTTTTTAAAGATATATGCTACAGATTTCAGTTTCCTAACGGGATGGATAAGATTACGAAAATACGTAAAGATCTCGCAAATCATATTAATATACGTCAGGGCGCCTACATTCTTGAGTTAATAAGGATTGCGAATGAGAAAAAAGTAATTTTAACTGTTCAAGAGATAGCTTATTATGTGTTAAATTCTCTTGATGTTTTGCAGAGAAAGGTTAATCCCCCTGATGTACTTAATGTGATTATTGATCGAAGGAATAAAAATATAGAAAAAAGAGTTCCTTCGGGATCAAAAGGAATGCAACATATACGCGAAACGCTTAATTATCTTGAACTGGCCAATCTTGTAAGAATAAAAGATAGAAATATTATACTCAACAGCAGAGAAGATGAAGCGATAAAAATAATTACTTCTTCATGGGATAAGGGGTTAGAGTTTAATGTCTCGAGCTTTGATGTCGAATCTATAGAAGGATGTAAGCGAATGTATAAAGAGTGGGGTAAATATTATGCCAGCCAGATAGCTGCTTTCCCGGCTTTTTCTACAACTGTCCGGTCGCTTACCGACAATTTAGATCAGTTAAAACAGGATGGATATGATGTGGTTGAGGCGGTTGATACTACAGTCTTGGGTGATGAGGGTGAGCTATATGTTTATAATTTTGAAAAAAAACGCGTTAAAAATTATAATACGCGGCTTGCAGGAAAGGTATTGCTTTTAAGTAAGACAAAAGGTCTTGGTTTTGATATCCAATCAGTCCGTGCTGACAAGACCGATAAAGATGAGTATGCCGTATATATTGAAGTAAAGGCTACTAAAAGAGTTACAGCGCCTGCCCCCGGAGATTCTTCATGGTTAGATGTTGTTGCTTTAACAAGAAACGAGTGGGTTGCTGCTTCTCAAAAAAGAGAGGCCTATTTTATATACCGTGTCTATTTTACGCCACAAAGAGTAGTTATGTTTGCTATTCAAGACCCAATTTCTAAAAGCGAAAACGGTACTATTACCATATTTGCCGAGAAGTACCGAGTTGAATTTAATAAAAAAGCAGGAGTTTTTATAAAAAATGAATAACAATAGAGTTTTACCAATAACTGCTATATCTCTTTTTAGCGGGTGCGGCGGGTCTGATTTGGGATTAATTGGAGGATTTTCTTTCTTGAAAAGAGAATATTCTTCTACTGGGGTCAGTGTTGTTCATGCCTCGGATATTAATGCAAAAGCTGTTGCAACGTATAATTTAAACTTTGAACATAAAGCTGTTGTGGAGGATGTGAATAACCTAAGATTTAATAAAAACGAAGCGGATATGATTATGGGCGGGTTTCCCTGCCAGCCTTTCTCAACGGTTAACCCCACTAAGAATCCTGCCGCCAAAAGAAATCAGCTTTTTTGGCAAATGGCAGATATTATTGAACAGGTTCAGCCCCGAGTTTTTATTGCAGAAAACGTTAAAGGATTTTACAGGTTATCATCTGGCAAGTATTTTGATATGGCAAAAAATGAGTTTAGCCGTCTCGGATATAAAATATGCTATAAGATCGTAGATGCTAGCGATTACGGTGTTCCCCAAAAAAGGGAGCGGTTGTTTATTGTTGGTATTAGGAGTGATATCGACAAAATATTTTCTTTCCCGGAAGCAACGCATGGTGAGTTTAGCCGACTTAAGAAAGCTAAGGTGCCTTTGAAATCGGTGGTTGACAGTCTTATTCCGGAAGATCCGAAATACTACTTTTCGAAAAGAGCTGTTGAAGGTGTAAAACGAGCAAAACCTAATATGAAACGCGCACTGGCACAAAATCTGGAGGGTCAGTGTTTAACTGTTACGAGTCATTTAGCAAAAGTGAGTTTGAATTCAAGGGATCCTGTGTTACTGGTAAACAAAAAGAAGGAGTTATACAGAAGATTTACGCCTAGAGAAGCGGCGCGTATTCAATCTTTTCCTGATAGCTTTCAGTTTGCCGGTAGCGAGGGTGATGCTTACCGCCAGATTGGCAATGCTGTTCCGCCTGTTATTATGTGGCATTTAACAACGGTTATAGTTAAGCAGATATTTTCCGGAAAGTCCTCAAAGGCTAAAGATATCAGGCCTGAATTAGTAACCGCTTGATTCGATTTTTCAGTTTTTCTTCTTTATCTAATTCGCATTCCCAAATTATTATTGTTTTCCAGCCCAGCTTTTTTAAAGCTCGCCGGTGCCGGAGATCCCTTTGCATATTATAGGTAAATTTTGCTTCCCAAAAAGCTGTATTGGTTTTAGGTGTTGTAGTGTCGCGGCAGCCTTTATGACGATGCCAAAAACAGCCGTGGACAAAGATAACAGTGCGATATTTTGGCAGTACTATATCGGGTTTTCCGGGTAAACTTTTTTTATGAAGGCAGAATCTGTAACCCATTTTATGAAGAATGCTACGAGCTTTCTTTTCGGGCAGGGTATTTTTGGAATATATGCGTGACATATTCCAGCTTCTTTTTTTCTTGCTAAGGTGATCCATAGTTATATTATACAGTTTATTGCTTCTAATTCTCAACAATAATCTTTTTTCCGAAAAGCTCATAACTGTTTTTAAACCATACGCTTATCGGGGGATTTCAAATTACAAGAGTTAGTTAATTTTGCACACTGTGTGCAAAATTTACAATCCAAAACCCAGGGCGTAGCGACCACACTAAGATGAAGATAAATCTTTTGTTTAGCGATATGACAACCTAATATTTATCAAAGCAACGCGAACCCGAAGGGCGAAAGTCTTTACGCCTTTTAAGGCGGAATGTCTTTTGGCGTTGCGGACTGTTCTGACCTTTTGCAAAAAGGACAGAAGTGTTTGATGAATATGTAGGCTTTTTTTCCCGCTTTTTTTCCGGGGAAGCTGGTTTGGAGCACAGGGAGCGGAATCCCGCCAAGATGGAAATAAATGGCGGGATGAAGCCAGAGCACCAAAACAGCTGGGTGGGGAGGGCTGTTTCACCTTTACTAAGGTGAAACAATAACCTGACGATGGCTCCTGCCTGAAGCGGGCTTTAAGTTTTCCTTTCTCCGCCGCCGGACAAAAAATGATTTTCTCCCTTAAACAACAAAAAAATTACGCGGAGCGTAAAGACCGCTGAAGGCAGGGGCTTGAGGAAGGGTATAAACTACCTTACGCAATCACCGCCAAGGTGGTTTCGCAGGCTCTGAGCGCAGGAGCTGGAGCGCG
>JBDROR010000128.1:0-4859 GCA_043809805.1 bacterium | reverse complement strand
CCAAATCCTTTTGACTCTCCACCGCTTCCCGCTAAATACATAATCTCATAGTCATCAATCATCCCAAACTTTGCGTCAAAATTATTTCCCCATAGATAATAAGAAAACAAAAAAGAACCTGCTGCAATTACAAGTAATTTTTTTATGAAATTAAAATTACTAGAAGTGGTTTCATAAGTCGGTTTCGTCATGAAAAAGCAAGATTTGCGGCGAAACGAGGAAGTCGAGCCGAGCATATCAGTTGATATGTAAGGCGAGACTGACGAAGTTGCAGACGCAAAGATTGCTTTTGTAATAGAAACAAGACTTATGAAACCACTTCTAAGCATTCGTATTGTCATTTCGACCGAAGGGAGAAATCTTTCTTCCGTAGGGGCGTGATTTATCACGCCCTGATTTCTGGGCGCAATAAATTGCGCCCCTACAACAGATTCCTAGCTTCCGCTCGGAATGACAATACTCATTTCGTCAATCTTACATATATTACCGACGCGATTTCTTTATCAACCGCAAACTGGGACTGTCCAATCTGAAAAACATAGGAAGGATATTTCTGGACTAAAGTTATTGCCATTCCCGGCAAAACCCCCATTGCCATAATTTTTTGGAGTGTCGGATTATCTTTTGTATAAATATAAGCGACCTTGCCCTTCTGATTCACATCTAATTCTGAAAGCGCGGAAATAATCTTTTTTATATCCTTTTTGAATCTCCGGCAGCAATCGCCCTGAGGTATAGGGCTGCCATGCGGACATGTTCTCGGATGTCCCAGAAGAACACAAATATCATCTTCTATTCCTTCATGCAGCAGATGTTCAATCTGACAGCTTACAGGATGCACAAGTTTTTTCTTTATATCTAAAACATCTGTAAACAACCGCTCCGCAAGCCTGTGCCTGCGGACTATTTTCCGCCCTTCATTCGCACCTTTGTCCGTTAGAACCAACTTATTATTTATCAATTTGATACAACCCAATTTTAACAAATCATCTATTTCGGGATTTACTTTGGCTATTCCCAAATCCATTGGTTCCCCGCCGCCCTTTTCATTATTAACCCACAATGTTTCAAGTATCTCCTCGGCTCTGTCATTTAATTTCATTTAAGTTTCTCCTATAAATTAACTCCAAAAGTATTAAACACAACATTAACCAAAAATCCAACAGAAAAAGAAAAGAACAGAACAAAAACGGATATCCCGACTGCCATTTTCCACCCTCTTTCTTTTATATTCATTAAAAATTGGGCGACACAGGGCAAAAACAGGGTTATGGTTATACACGCTATTACTAATTGATTCCCTGTAAATAATCCCGCCTTTTTGATGTCATAAAGTCCGCCCGCGCCGTAATCCCTTCTGAAAAATCCAAATAAAAACGCGACCGCGGTTTGATCCGGCAATCCTATCCAGCGAACCGGGTATGTTAAAAGCGCGGTTAAAAAATTAAATACACCGGTCAATTGGCCTATCCATATAACAACACTTACTAAAATAAATACAGGCAATATTTCTACAAAATACCATTTAACCCTCGTCCATGTTTTAAAAAGCACATTGGACAATTTTGGAAGCCTTAGCGGCGGCACCTCCATATAAAAGGAAGGGCCCTCCCCCGGCAGAATTTTTGAGGAGACAAATCCTACAAAAACAAATACTAAAGTTATAACACCGATCCAGACCCATAAACCTTTTGGATTTCCATCAAATAAAGACAAAATCACACCCAACTGCGCTGAACATGGAACCGCCAATGCCAATAAAATAGTTGCGATGAGTTTTTCTCTTTTTGTGGGAAGGGTGCGTGTAACCATTGTGGCCATAGTGTCACACCCCAATCCAAGAACTATCGGAATTACCGCCCTGCCGGTCAGGCCTATCTTTTTGAATAACCTGTCGATCAATAAAGCCAGACGTGGAAGGTATCCCGAATCCTCAATAATCGCGAATATAATAAAAAATGTTGTAACAATCGGCAAGATTAAGGCAACCGCGTATCTCACACCCAAAGTTATAATACCGTATTCACCGACAAATAAATCACTTAATACCTTCCATGGAATAACCTGTAAAAATATTCTTGTTATAAACGGGTTAAGGATCTCTTCAAAAATATTTTTCTCGATAAAATTTACAAGCACCCCCGCGCCAAATTCTCCCACAAATTTATAAATGCCGTAATAAAGGACTAACAGCATAATAGGCACCCCTGTCAGGGGATTAACCATTACGCGGCTTAGTTTCTCTCTAAAGGGAATACTTTTTGCCGGCGTATATTCCATAGCCCGCCCTATAATGTAATTCGCTTTTTCCTGATTTTGAAGCGCGATAACATAAGAAATCGGGTCGTTGTAATTTGACTTTGTAAAATTAATTATTTCCAAAATTTTAGGAAAATTTTTTAGATCTTTTAATTTTACAAGTGATATGATCTCAGCATCTTCCTGAAGCAGCAATAATCCTATTGATCGTTTGGATATGCCATAATCAGCTTTCAGTAGAAGCCCGATTTTTTTAAGCGACAATTCTAAAATATCATCCGCAAATTTTATTTCTGACATGTGCTTCCATTTTCCCCTTTAAAATATCTATCCCCTCTCCCCTGGCAGATACAGTGGCAACGACAGGGATCTTTAATTCCCGCTCAATGGCCTCAACATTTATCTTTATTCCGAGCTTTTCCGCTTCGTCCATGATGTTTAAAACCAAGATGACAGGAAGGCCTGTCTCAATTAATTGTAAAGTAAACGGCAGCATTCGTTCCAGATTTTTGGCATCAATCACATGAAGAACAATGACAGGTTTTTCATCCAACAAAATATCTCTTGCCACCCGCTCATCTTCGCTTATCGGCATCAACGAATACATCCCGGGCGTATCAATAACCTCAAATTCCTCACCGTTTAATATAGTTTTCCCCCGAAATACTTCAACTGTTGTCCCGGGATAATTCGACACATTGGCGTAAGCGCCGGTTAAACAATTAAATGTCATGGATTTCCCCACATTGGGGCTTCCAACGACCGCGATTTTTTTTGACATACCCCAAGCCGCCTCTTAGGACAGGAGGAACAAGCATTTGGGGGGGTTAAAATATTGATTAATTTTTCTAATATATTCATCTCAGTATTTCTTTCTTAATATCTTGCATTGGATAATGTTTGCCATTACAGGTAACAAGCGCCGCTCCTTTTTCAAAAGCAGTCGCGGCAATAATACAATCATCTAATTCAAGAATCTGTTTCTTTTCATCTCTTTTATAAATTCCCGCTTTTTCAGAAATATTTCGTGTTACATCCGCGATATTTAAACTATCTATCAAATTTATTGTTTTTTTCCGTTCTGACTCTCTCATACCGGCATAAATTTTCGCCACAGTTATTGTTGAACAATAAATAACAGAATCGTTTACAATAGATTCTAAATATTCTTTTACCGCATGGTTTTCTCTTAAGAAATTTATCAAGACATCGGTATCAATAAGGATTTTTTTCATTTTAAACGGCTTGCCCTTGTTGATTTTCTGATCTTTCTAATGTACGCGTTTGTTTCTTCTTTTAACTCAGGGTGTTTTTCATTCTGCCACGCGCCAAAACTTGATTGGATTGCTTTCTCAAGTTTTATTCTTTGCAGCTCTTTTTTTAAAGCTTCGGCGGCAAACTTGCTCCGCGCTCTTTCTCCAATAGTTTTTTTCAGTTCAACAAGTAAATCTATTGGCAAAAGAAAATTTGCCTGTTTAGTAATCACGCCCATATTTTTTCTCCTATATTTCTATGCTTTTACATAGAGTATATTCTATACAACTTCCTATGTCAAGAAATAATTTAACTGTTTGATAATAAACATTTGCTAAAATTCTAAAATTTTATTATAATCTATTTAAACACATCTCGGAGGAATATAATGAAAATAAAAGTTATGGTACATAAAGCTGATGAAGGTGGTTACTGGGCAGAGGTACCGTCCATTCCTGGTTGCGTAACTCAGGGTGAAAGTTTTGATGAACTTTTAACCAATCTTTACGAAGCTATCGAAGGCTGTTTATCAGTAAATGTCAAAGAAATACAAATGACAAAAAATGATAAACTAATGGAGATTGCAGTTTGAAAAGCATATCAGGAAGAAAATTTGCTAAGCTTCTTGAAAAACGTGGTTGGGAACTAAAGAGAATAAATGGAAGTCATCATATCTATGCAAAATCTGGAAATCCTGCTCGCATTTCTGTCCCTATACACAGCAATACACCACTTAAAATTGGTTTACTAAAACATCTTATGAAAATTGCAAATATTTAGGATACTGAGCGTTAACGTTATATGAAAAACTTAAGAAATAAATATTTATTATTTTCTATTTTACTGACTGGAATATTAAACGGATGTTCAATGTTTACTGGATCATCGGCCAATACCCAAAATGCCATTATTCCCGGCGATTTTATTGCTTATGAAAACGCATCTTATGGCATAAAAATAAACTATCCGGGCGATTGGTATATAGCGGAAGAAAAAAAAGATTTAATGTGTCTTTTTTCCCTGAAAATAAATATTCAAAAAATAATGTGACGATAAATGTACAAAATAAAGATAAATATGAACAGTCTGAAACATTGGAAGAAAGTATTGAAAAACTGCATCAGCAGTCGGATCTAAATAAAGAAGCTATTAAAATTACAAAGGAAGAAATCATAATAAACGATATGCCAGCTACTAAAACAATTGTTACAACAGATCATACAATTGATATTAATTGGGATTCCCCCCTTGCATGGGCATTTTTACCTTTTGCAATTATTTTGGATAATGCAGACTATGTTGAAAAGATAATGCAAATTACAATAAAAAAAAATAATAAAGTGTAT
>JBDROR010000127.1:0-3140 GCA_043809805.1 bacterium | reverse complement strand
AGCATTAAATTTTAATTATCAATTGTCAATGCCAAATTGTCAATTGTCAATGAAATTACACTTACCTACGCAGTTTCAATCTCGCACTCTCCACTAACCACTCTCCACTCTCCTTATATCATCCAACTGCCCCAAAAGTGTTTTTTCCTTTGTATCATATTCTTTTTCTGTTATTTCATCCAACTCAAACCGCATTTGCAATTCCATAAGTTTTTCTTTTATTAGTCCCTCGTCGGATTGTTCCTTTTCTATCACATTATTAATCTTTTCGCCCAGCCAAACCACGCCTTTTAACGGCGCAAGTAATATATCGTCAATAATAAACATTAATAATTTCCCAATCCCCCTTTTATTCCCCCTTTGCAAAAGGGGGATTCAGGGGGATTTTTAAGTCCCTAAATTTATTACCAGATTAACAAAATTAAACGGCGGCAGTGTTCCAACATACTTAAATTTTACATCATTGCCGTATCTTTCATCCAACTGCCGAACCTTTAAATCAAATTCTGTTTCTTTAGATTTTTCTACTAAAAAGGCGGCATTGATAATCATAAGCTCGCCATAGGTATTATTGACTTTCGAATCGCAGCAGAGTGGTGAAAGCGTATTTAAAATCTCATCTTTACAAATCTCTCTTTCTTTTTGCAAAGCCTCTTCAACCATCCTTCCTATTTCCACCTGCTTGTAATATGTTTTATCAGCAGAAAGATTTACTAATTTTTCTTTCAATATCCGGATATCCTGATATTTTTCCAATATTTTTTTATAGATAATATCTTCTTTAAAAACTGCCTTTAACCCCAGCTCCCTTTTTCCAATAAACTTATTTAGTAAATCTTTGAATTTATCATATTCTTTCGCCAAAATCCTTTTAATCTTTTCTTCATCTTCGGCAATGGTGCAAAAACGAACAGGTAAAACCATATGCTCTGCCATAACTGCCTCAATGGCCTTCTCGTGAGAAATCATATTTTCTCTTGAGATAGAATACTTCATTATGGGAGAACTGCTAACCACCGCGGATATATCCTTAAAACAAACACTATACAATTCATCTCCCCGTCCGCCAATCCCCAACGGGCCGAAAGATTGAGCTCCATTTGACGCGATAATACAATATATATACTTGCCTTCTTTCATCCGAAAATCTCCGTAACTTGTTAATTGTCAGTATAAGATTCCTCACTTTGTTCGGAATGACAACCCGACCGCATAACTGTCATTTCGACCGACTACCACTGTCATTTCGACCAAAGGGAGAAATCTTTCTCCGTAGGGGCGTGATTTATCACGCCCTGATTTCTGGGCGCAATAAATTGCGCCCCTACAATAGATTCCTCGCTCCCGCTCGGAATGACAACAAACCGGCTAACCGGCCAACATCCTTTCCCTATGCCTTCTCCCACTCCTCAGGATAAATAACAATATTTACAAAATTAAATACCGGTAAAGGCCCTGTATACATAAATTTTATTCTATCCTCATATTCCTCACTTAAATCATGCATTATGTTATCAAACTCTTTTTCTCTCCCCTTATCCACTAAAAACGCGGCATTCATAAACATCTCATCGCCCATAGTATTGTTAATTTTATAATCACAGGCAGTTTTTCTAAGAACATCTATTATTGAGTCTGCTTCTTTGCCTTTTTTATCTTGCAGTGTCCTTTCCACCATCTTCCCAACTTTTATTTTATTCGGGACATTTTCACTCTTTCTACCATTTTGAATCTCTTCCTTTAATTTTTTAATCGTTTTATTTTCCTGCGTAATCTCCTCAAAAATATCATCCATATTCTTCCATATCCCCTTAACACTTAGTTCTATCTTATGTTCCACGTTAATCAGCGCATTTGTAAATTCCCTATATCTTCTATCCAAAAGGTTTCTTACTTCATCACAGGTTGCGGCAACAGTACCAAATCTAACAGGGAGCACAGCGTCAAATTCACTCATTACCTTTTCAATTACCCGCTCATGCGTTAATATGTTTTCCCGATTTACTACAAATTTGACTATAGGATGACCGCTTACAACCATACTTAAATCGTTATATCCAAGAGTGCAGACCTCATCACCTCTACCGCCAATACCAATCGACCCAAAGTTTCTATCCTGCGATGCCGCAACAATACAATAAATATATTTTCCTTCGTTTGCCATATTTTCCTTTTTACTGATTAGTCTTGTAGGTTGGGTTTTACTAAACCCAACATTATCTTCTATAAATAGTTGGGTTTCGCAAGCTCAACCCAACCTACAAAGTTGAACCCAGTATAAGATTCCTCGCTCCCGCTCGGAATGACAAACCTATTGTCATTTCGACCGAAGGGAGAAATCTTTCCTTCACGCTTTCACTCTTACCAACAACGCGTTCTTCTTAAAATCCTGCTCACTAAAAGAGCAAGCTTCTCCCTGACAATATTCCAACAAAACTTTATAGGCTTTTACGATATCATTAAATTCTTTTTCAAGGCCTTGTTTCCCGGGGTTTTTATCAGGATGAGCCAAAGAAATCTGTTTCTGATAAGCCTTTTTAACTTCATCTCTCGTTGCAGCTTCGTTTAAAAATAATTTATTTCTCGCCCAATCTACTTCTTCAAATTGAAATTTTTTAATCTCAAGCGTATAAAAACTATAAGGCGGCAGCGGCCCTATACATTTAAAATTTAATTTATTATCAAATCCAATATCTAACAATTCTATTCCCCCGTCAAATTTTCGTAATTTATTTTTATTTATCAAAAAGGCCGAATTTAGAATCATCTTGTCATCCATAACGTCATGCGCCCTTACATTCTCGCTGATTTTGCTCAAAATATCATGTATCTGTGAAGAATATTCTTCTCTTCTTCCTGCCAACATACTGCTAACCATAGTCCCTATTTTTATCCGGTCATCATTGGTTATTTCTTCAGAACAAGTTAGGAGTTCATCCTTAAACTTTTTAATTTCACTTCCTTCTCCTATTTCTTTCAGGGCAGAGGCAAAATCATTCCATATAACAGCAACGTCAATTTCTATCTTATCGTTTACCTTATCCAAAATCTCTTTTATAAGGCCGTACCCTTTATCTAAAACACATTTAACCTCAGTCTCATCATGGATAAATGTCCCCAATTGGACAGGAATAACAGTA
>JBDROR010000126.1:0-14037 GCA_043809805.1 bacterium | reverse complement strand
ATCAAATTCCCACCTGAAAAGCTTGTCATTTCGACCGAAGGGAGAAATCTTTCCTCGTAGGGGCGTGATTTATCACGCCCTTATTTCTGGGCGCAATAAATTGCGCCCCTACAATGACAGTTTCGTCATTCATTTTTTTTGATAATATCAACGAAAATGTATGGAACTTACCAAAAAATATGGTATTATTCATGTCATGTCTGACAAAATAAGAGTCCGATTCGCTCCAAGCCCTACAGGGCATCTTCATGTCGGCGGTGTCCGAACCTGCCTGTATAACTGGCTTTTTACCCGGCATAATGGAGGAACCTTTGTTCTGCGTATCGAGGATACCGACTTAGCCCGTTCCACTAAAGAATCGGAAAAAACCTTGCTGGAAGATTTGACATGGCTTGGCCTTAACTGGGACGAAGGCCCTGATATCGGCGGCCCGCACGCACCTTACCGGCAGTCAGAACGCCTGCATATCTATCATGAATATGCTCAAAAACTTATTAAAGAAGGTAAGGCATATTATTGTTTTTGCACGGACGATGAGCTAACTTCTGAAAAAGAACTTGCCTTGAAAGAAGGAAGAATCCCTCAATACAATGGCCGATGCAGGAATCTTTCCGAAGATGCAAAAAATAAATTTATCAAAGAAAACCGCAAACCGGCGATCAGGTTTATCGCCTCAAAAGAAGACATAATAATTCAGGATTTAATACGCGGAGAGGTCAATCTCAGAGGCGAAATGGTTGGAGATTTTATTATCATCCGTTCCCGAGAGGGTTCGCAAGGGCTTCCAACTTATAACTATGCCGCCGCAATCGACGACCACCTGATGAAAATATCGCATGTCCTGCGGGGAGAAGAACATCTTCCAAATACCCGAAGGCAGGCAATGATATATCAGGCGCTTAATTTCAAAACGCCTTGTTTCGGGCATCTTTCTTTGATTTTAGGGAAAGACCGCGCGAAATTAAGCAAACGCGACAGCCATACATCCATGTCGGAATATATTGATGAAGGATACCTGCCTGAAGGACTGATAAACTATCTTGCCATGCTGGGATGGTCGCCAAAAGAAAAAGACGGAAAGGTGGAAGAAATTCTTTCGCGCACAGAATTAATCAGTCAATTTGATTTGGATCGTGTCTCAAGAAGCCCTGCTATTTTCGACCTTCAAAAACTGAACTGGGTAAACGGCCACCATTTATTAAAAACAGATACTAACAAAATCGCTGAAATGTCCCTGCCATTTTTGATAAAGGAAGGATTAATTAAAGAAAAACCTGACGCGGACTGGCCGTGGTTTTGCAAGGTAGTTGAAACCGCTAAAAAGCACATACATCATGTTTCTGAAATACCAAAATTAATTTCAATTTTTTTCGATACAGAGAGTCCACAAACAAAAGAAGCGGAAGCATTACTGCAAACAGAAACCTCAAAAAAGGTGTTAAACTTTTGGTTTACAAAAATAAAAAACGAAGAGACAATTTCAGTTGAAAATTTCCAAAAAATGGCAAAAGAGATACAAAAAGAATCCGGCATAAAAGGCAAAGATTTATACATGCCTGTCCGCGCCGCCATAACAGGCGATTTGCACGGGCTGGAACTCGTGCAGCTGATCCCGCTTCTAACAAAAGAAACCTGCCTTAAACGGATAGAAAAAATTATAAAGTAAATTCAAAATATTCCGCAGAACAGCTAATTGTTGCCGCTTATTTTATCAATTGCAAAAAAAAACATCTTCCTTATGTTATTATTTTCATCATTTTTTGCTATTAATAATTCTTCCGGCACTTTCTTGCATATCAACCCCAAACTTCTAATCGCCTCCCATTTTAATTCCGGCCCTTTGCTTGTTTTTAACATATTTAACAAAACTTTTTCAGATTCTTTACTTGGGAAAGCGCTTAACGCCCTTGTTATTTTCCATTTTAGAATTTCATCATCATTGTATTTTTGCAATAATTTTTCCAGGATTTCAAAGGATGTCCTGTCTTCTGAATAAAAAGAAATAAATCCAATCGCATCTACCGCCTCATAAATTTGTTTTTTATTTCCTTTCGCTAAAACTTTATTTAAGTCTGCTAAAACGCTGTTTCCTATTTTACAAATAGTTCTCGCAATAATATCTCTGGGCAGAGGATAGCTCCATTTATTAAAGATATTCTTGGGTAAAGCCTTGTGCTGATTGGTTCCAATTTTACCTAAATACTTTATTAACTCATCTATCGCGGGTTTCCCAATTTCTCCAAGGGCTTCGGAAATGGCAATCTTTGAATATAAAGCTTTTTCATTTTTTAGCTGTTCGCATAAAGTTGATATTGCCTTTTTAGCTTTTTTTTGTCCCAATATTATTGCGGCCGACGTTCTCTCTTTGGGGTTATTGGACTTTAAAAGATATATCAGTTCATTGTCTGATTTGCTTATGAAAGGATTATTTTCAGCTTCCGTCGTATATCCTCTTTTCCCTTTTGCTGTTTGATTTTTATTTTTCACCTGTTCTTTAGATTTTAATCGGGGTTTCATCATTAAAGGATGGTAAAAAATTAATCATCCCTTTGAGAAATCATTAACTACAATGTGATATGAAAATGAAACTATGCTTTAAAATAATTATTTACGGCAAATTCAAACTGCTCAATAAACAATTCTTTAAAATAACTCAAATTATTTTGCTCATAAAAAAGAATAACCGCCTTTTTATATTCAACTTCGTCAACTTTTCTATATGAAAGCGGACAAATATTATAAGCAAAAAGAATTGCGTTCGCTATTAGCCGGCTAGTTCTCTTATTCCCATCTTCAAATGGCTGGATGTGCGCGATTAAAATTGATAAAATTATCGCCTTAACGAAAACATTATTCTCGGCATTAACTGCATCACACGCCTTTTCTATAGCTTCGCGTATTTGATGTTGGTTATCTAACGGCATATATTTTGTTCCGACAATACCGACCGACGTTTTTCTTAAATTTCTTGCTATCCCCAAATTTTTCGTAAGCAAATAATGGATATCTTCTACTTTGCTTGTAGTGATCTTTTTGAAAATACTTTTATTTTTAACGATATAATCCAATGTCTCTTTATGGTTCAAAATCATTATCGTCTCTTCTCTTTTATGCCCCTTTGCCGCTTTCCCTTCCATTATTAAAACTTCCGTCTCTAAAAGAGTATAGGTATTGCCCTCAATTTTTGATGATTTCCAACTTAACTCAATGGTAAGCCGCTCCAATTCCTTTTTCTTGATGGTCTGAGAAATTTTTTCTAAATTTTTTCTATACTTATTATTTAATCCACTTAAATACCGCACTTCTTCTTCTGTTAAAATATTTTTTAACAAAGAAAAAACATTAAAATCAAATCTTTTCTTTGATTCCCTCTTATCCGGATCTATTTTGAAGTATTTCTCAATATTTATCGGACAGACAAGATTATAATGCAAAGACAATTCATAAGTGACAGCTCTTGCTTTTCCTTTAGCTGTAATATAACCAAACTCAATTAGCTTTCTTAAATCTCTGTTTACTGTAATTTTTGAAAGACTTTTAAAAATTATTTTCAATTCCAGCCATATTTCCGAAATTCCAAATTCTTTTCTTTTTTTAAGAATTTCTAAAATATTTTCCTGCCTTTTGTTTAAAACCTTCGATTTATTTTCCATAAGTATTATATCATTTATATGAGTTTATCGTATCATAAATGACACGATAAAGCAATGCCAAACAAGACAAAAGTTCTAGGGGGGGCTCCAATCAAACATATCTCTTCTGATTTTCGCCATCCTTCTCTCCCCAATTATTTTCCTCTTAAACGGACATTTATTTTTGGGAAATTTTTTAAAAGCGAAAATTTAATCTTCCAGCATTTTCCCTATGGCATAAAGGAGTCCCAGAAACAAAACATCCAGATTCACCTGTTCTTCAACGCTTTTATCAAGAATCAAATTAACCCGGCTTTCAAATTCTTCATCCTTTTTCCATAGAATAAAAATAACCGGAAGTTTTGGAACGAGATACAATTTTACGGCGGCATCGCCGAATTTAACTTCTTCCCCGCCTAATTTTTTGCCTCTTTCCAAAAATTTTTCAGGATCGGTCTCGAATTTTTTAGCTATTTTTGCCAGCGGCAATTCGTGCGTTCCCCTGAAGAAAAAAGCCCCGCCTTTTAGCTGATGCGGAGCAGTCAGTGTATTATAGAGTGGGATGTCTTTAGCGCACGTTAAATAATGGAGAAGGAACGGAGGCAAAAGAGAAGATATTTTTTTGCAATCGGGACAGGAAACCGTTTTTTTTTCTAAATCAACAATAAATTTTTCATTAAAAACATTAATGCAAACCGGATTTGCATCAGATACCTTATCTGTCCACATAATAGTTTGGATAAACATCCGATTCGCCAACTATTTCTTCTCTTAAGGAAAAAAGAAGCTCGCCTTTCAAACAATCGATTCTTCTCTCCAACGTCTTTTGGCTGCGCATCAGTGTATCCATCTTAAAATTTAATTCAGTTAAAAGAGCAAAAATGTTTTTTACTTCTTCTGGAGAGGATATTTTTTTCATTTTTTTATTCATATTTTAATTTATTCAAAAACTGCCGATATGATGTTATTATATTATTATAGAACTTTTCTTTAGTCAAGGAAATTTTAAATTTAGTTTATTGTCGAAATGGTAAAATGGGGAGGGAATAATATGTCAGCAAAAAAAATTGGTATTCTGACAGGCGGCGGAGACTGCCCGGGACTTAATACGGCTATCCGCGCGGTTGTCCGAAAAGGAATTAAATTTTATAATTACGAAATGTTTGGAATAAAAAACGGCTGGGCGGGGTTAATCGACGGAGAAATATCTCCATTAACAATGGATGATATATCCGGAATCATTCACAAAGGAGGAACCATCCTCGGAACATCCCGAACCAATCCTTATAAAAAAGAAAATGGGGTGGAAAACATCAAGAAAACAATAAAAAAATTTGGGCTTGATGTTATTATTCCTATCGGCGGAGAGGATACCATCGGCGCCGCGGCAAAACTTTTTGCCGATGGTATAAATGTGGTAGGTATTCCAAAAACAATCGATAATGACCTTTATGGGACAGAATATACTTTCGGGTTTGACACCGCGGTAAGCATTATTACTGAAGCAATAGACCGTCTGCATACCACCGCGGAATCACATCACAGAATTATGGTTCTGGAAGTAATGGGACGGCATGCCGGGTGGCTCGCGACTTATGGAGGAATTGCCGGCGGCGCGGATCTTATCTTGATCCCTGAAGAGCCGTTTGATTTGGAAAAAGTATGCCTGCATCTTAAAAACCGGCATGATCAAGGAAAACATTTCAGCATAGTCGTTGTGGCTGAAGGAGCCAAAGAAACAACCATAGGCGAACTTTCGACAACAACCAAACAAAAAGATGATTTCGGCCATGAAAGACTCGGCGGAATAGGCGAGATTTTAAGCAAAGAAATAGAAAAAAATACGGGATTTGAAACACGGGTGACTGTTTTAGGGCATACACAGCGCGGCGGCACACCTACGGCATTTGACAGAATTCTGGCTACCCGCTTTGGGCTTGCGGCTATTGATCTGGTTCATCAAAATAAATTCGGTTTTATGGTAGGATTGCAAAATAACAAAATTGTTCCTGTTCCGTTAAATGAAGTTTTGGGGAAATTAAAAACAGTTCCCGCAGAATTTTACGATTTAGCAAAGGTGTTTTTCGAATATGATTAGCGTTGCCATAATAACTATAAGCGATAAAGGCTCCCGCGGAGAAAGGAAAGACACGAGCGGTCCTGGGATAGAAAGGACGCTTGATAAAAAGATTTACTCTGTCAAAAATATTGCTATTATTCCTGACGAAAAAAATCTTATCGTAAAAGAATTAAAAAAATTTATCAACAAGCGCATTGCTTTAATTTTTACTACCGGCGGAACCGGACTTGGCCCGCGGGACGTCACTCCAGAAGCTACATTTGAAGTTATAGAAAAACCTTTACCCGGGTTTAGCGAGGCAATGCGTATCCAAAACCTGAAAAATACTCCTTTCAGTATCATTTCAAGAGGGATATGCGGCATCTCAAAAAAAACACTGATAATCAATCTCCCCGGAAGCCCCAAGGCAGTTAAAGAATGCCTTGAAGTAATATTGCCGGCAATTCCTCATGCCATTCATTCATTAAAAGGCGAAGTCACTGAATGCGCCAGAGAGTACTAAAAAAATACTTTTATTCCAGCTTCAATTTTATCGTTTTTTCTAAAAGTTCCGAAAAATGTTCCATCGCGTCCGCTTAAAATGTCTGCCCTAACATAAACTTCTTTTGACGCCTTACTTGTGGTTTTTTGCGGCGGGATAAACTTAAATTCCGGCTGGATTAAATAATCCTTTTTTTCTAAATTATATGTCCACTTGATATTTAATTTTTTCGTATCATCTTTTTTAAATTCAGAATTTAAAACAATCCCCTGTCGTAAAAAATGTTTTAGGCTATGTTCAACCTGATTTTCTTTTCCTTTTTTGGGAAGTTCTTTATCCAACACGTATTCTACAAGAATAAAAATATTTATTTGGGCTATCACCCTGTCGAATGTATGATCAATTCCTGACACTAACTGAAAGTAAGGATCATCAATATCTGCTTTTTCCCCTTTTCTGTCTTTTGTAAAAGTATATGCCATTTCGCCCCGCAGGCCGTAATCGGATAAAAATGCAGCCCAGTCAAAACCTATAACATGCAGCTTTGAATATTTCGGTTGGATAATATAATCCGCTGATTTAAGATAACCATCGATATAAACCGGTGTCCTGTCATAGGTTACGGAATAGGACACGGCATAATCAAATCCACTGCCTTGATGATTTAATCTGAATCCAAATTGCGGGATTTCAGGCTCATTTGATGTATTTTCTTCATATTTAATTTTAAAACCGGGTAAAATATTCGGAGGCGGGGATAAAGGCATCCATTTGTTTTTTTCAGAAAAGACAATGTAATGTTTTGTAAAAGTTGGAACAAATACACCTTCTAGTTCAAAACCGGAAAAAAATAATCCATTTTTAGTGAGAAGATTCCTTCTTCATCCTGTTTGGTAAAATCCGTATAGTCATAGATTTTAAACTGGTCTGTAGGCTTAAAAGAATCCGCCCTGCCCCATGGAATAATCTGACGGCCGATACGAACATCAAATTTATCTAAATAAAAATCGAAGTATCCTTCGTTTAAAATATAGCGGTTTCTTATTTCGTCCGAAAAATTGTGTCTGAGCTTTCCTTCAAAATAACTATGGATACTTGGAGAAAACTTGTTCTCCAGTTTAGGGCTAAAATCCACCTCAGTATCGTCTCCAAACCTAAAATCTAAAGCCGCGCCAATTATATTATCTTGACCTCGAGAAACGCGGGCAAAACAAACCAACAGAAATAAAATCGTAAAATAATATATTCTTGTCATTTCCCTCTTTTTAAATATCTCACTGTAAAAATCTTATCATCAAGAGGTTCGTCGATTGTAACTTTTTTGTTTTCAATGGTAGTTTTATGATTTGTCGCGATTGTAGTCATTTCGCGGTGATTCCAATAGTATGAATTTTTATATTTTTTAAAATCAGAACTAATCAGGATTTTTATCAACTCATTATTTTTGTCGTAAAGCTCATGCTTTAAAATAACATATTTGTTTTCATCAACCCATGCGACAATCCTTCCATAACCCGATTCTTTTTTTAGGCGGACTGAAATCGGAATGGAATTTATAATTGTGCAGTCTGTTCCATTCAATTTTTCTTTTCCTTTAAATGTATAATCATATTCTTCAGTTCGCGGTGTAATTATGTCTTCGTAATAAAAGTCCGTCCCCATATACTGACTGCCGCGGCTGTTCGGAGGGATCCTGCGAACAGTATGGTATGCCGGAACATACATCCACTGATCATCCTCCCCTGAGACGTTTTCAATAGTTAAAACCCCGCTTTTATTTAAATCCGGCGGGGAATGGAAAATAAAAAGATGCATATCATCTTTCTGTGTTTTCTTTTTATTATAAAATGTGCCTGTGCGAACCCATCGTCTGCCGTCTTTATCAATCAGGGTCATCTCGATCTCCTGAACTTCCGTATCCGGCTTAAATTGATCAACCACCTTCTGCATAATCTCACGAGGAGACAAATCTTTTGCAAAAATGGCCGATGGACAAAATATAAAAATGAAAATTAAAAATAATTTCATTCAATCATCCTTATCTTAAGCGCCTTCTGGATATCCATATTAAATACATATTTTAATCCGGGGATTATGCTTAACGGGCCAAGGACCATCAAGGGAATAATTCCTTTCATAAAATCTGAAACATAAAAGAAATTTTCAATGTCAAACCACGCGTTACTCATAATATGATTAAGATAAATTGAAACACCCATTGCTAAGGGAATAGAAAAAATTCCGCCCATCACTGTTAAAATAAGCGCCTCTAAAAAAATGCTTTGAGAAATATGCCGGTTATCATAACCAATGGATTTTAATGTCGCATACTCCCCTTCCCGCTCCATAATACCCATATTTGAGCTCGTAAAAATAAAAAGAATGGCGACAAAGACACTGACCATTGTGGCAACATTAATAATTCCCATCATTTCTTTTATGAATTTAATAAAACCTGCTACCAGAGTTTCCTTTTTTGTAATTTTGCCTACAAAATCAAATCCCTGAATCTTTTTCATCGTTTCATCGGAAACAGGCTGAACTGAGCTAATCATTATTCCGGTAGCCTCATCCGGAAACTCCAGAATCTCGCGCGCGCGGTAAAAATCAATCACAGACTCCCTTTGGTTCACATCAGATTTAATGCCGCAGACTTTAAACGGATAGATATTTTTATGGATCCTCAAATCCACCGTATCTCCGACTTTTAATTTCAGTTTTCGCGCCAAATCATTATTAATAAGAATTTCGGCTTTTTTTTCTACACTTCTCCCTTCAATTATGGGGAACACCTGAACCTTGGACGGAAACGTTATCGCGAACAATCCTGTCCCTTCAAAATTTCCGTCTTTACCCAATTCCGCGTAGTATCGAAAATACGGTTCAATGGATTTCACCCCCTCCACCTTTTTAATCTCTTCATAATCCTCAAAATAAACAGGGTAAAGGAAATCCGCCACCATTGTCCATTGTTGACGCTCAAAACGCTTTTTGATCGTTGTTTCAAGCGATGACATGCTAATCATATAGGAAACCGCGACCCCAATAGCAAGCCCTATAGAAAGAATAGCGGCCGTGGAAAGATATTTTTTCCTGAGGATATTTCTTATCCCTAAACGACAGCTTATAGAAAACCTTGAAGTAACAATAAAAATCATTTGTAAAAATGATTTATTTCCAGGCAGACTGTTTTTTATTGCCGGATGCATAATATCGTACGGGCTAAGTTTCAAAATCCCCCATACCGGAATAATCGATGCTATCGCGCTTGTTGAAATTCCAAAAATAATGCCTTTAAAAATACTTATTAAAAATATCCGGTTAAAAACAAAAATCAGTCCGTTCGCGCTTCCATAAATAGATGTAAAGATATTTCTCAGAAGCAGCGCGAAAGGAATTCCAATTATAATCCCAAAACATCCCAAAAGAATCCCGCCAAAAAAATAAGAAAAAAGAATCTCTTTCGGATGATACCCAATAGCAAGAATCGCTCCAATCTCTTTTCGTTCATGAATTATTAATCTGCTGAAATTGATAAGCGCGATAATAAAAGATAATGAGCCAAGAACAATAACGATTGCCGGCACATAAACCTTAAAAGCAAGCAAATCGAGTTCAAGATATTTGTAAGCAAAGTGGTCTTCATAAGGAATAACCTGTTCAATATTCATTCCATTCAGGCGGCCTAATATGTTTTTCTCTATCCTTTTTTTGTTAACACCCGGCTTAAATTTAAAAACAAGGTCGTTGACCATAGTAAAACCAAGACTCTCACTCACCCTGTCAAGCGATGTAAAAAGAACGCCAAGTGACCCTTTTTCCGGCAAAAAATATTCAGGATTGGCTGTGATCGTAACATATTCCGGGCTGACACCGAATCCCGCGATTTTATTTTCATACTCCTTCTCACCAACTTTAACCTTTACGGTATCACCTTGTTTCAAACCATAAAAATCCCTGAGAGTTTTTTCAGCGACAACCTCGTTAATATCTTTTTTACTGAAATTATTACCCTCTAATAAATGAATTTTATTAATTTCAGGGTTATAGTTTTCGAGAAAAATCATATTTGCGACAATTTTTTTATCGCCTGGCAGAGACATTATTCCGGGGAAAATTAATCTTTTCTCCACTTTCTCTATACCTTGAATGTCTGAAAAACTTGGCAGGTTGTGAATATCCTCGGGAATAAATTGAATTTCCAAGTCCGCGAAATTAAGATCGTGGAAAATTTTATCGCGCGTATGATAAAGGCTTTTCAGTGCCATATCCACACCGCTATAAATTCCAATACCGCACGCAATGGTCAGGGCAATACTCACGGCATGCAATTTCATATGGACAAGATTACGAAACATCTTCAGGTTTATTTTTCTCATTTATTTTCTATAATCTTTCCATCTTCAATATGTACTACCCTGTCCGCGATCTCGCCAATTTTGGGATTATGGGTAACGATCAGAAGAGTTGTGTTAAATTTTTTATTTAATTCTTTTAGCGTGGATATTATTTTTTCTCCGGTGTGAATATCCAGATTGCCGGTTGGCTCATCCGCTAAAATTAATCTAGTGCTCTGTTACATTAATTTTAATGAAATAGAATGCCCATATTTGAGGCAATTTCAACGCACGACGACGCAGGCGTATCCTCGATACGTCAAGGAGGAGTAAGGCAGAAATTGCCCAAAGATGGCATTCCCGAAGGGCAGAGGCTCTTTTGCCCTGCTTCTGCGTTGCTCGTCGCTTGCATACCAGAGGTATGCTACGCTCCTCACGCCTTGAATCCGGCCAAAATAGCCTCTGCTATTTCATCAAAATTAACGTAACAGAGCACTGGGTTTTTTAGCCATAGCCCTTGCGATTGCCACCCTCTGTTGTTCACCCCCTGAAAGTTGAGAGGGAAATTTATTTTTTTTATCTGAAAGGCCGACTATGCCTAAATATTTCTCCGCGGCCGATTTGATTTCATCCCGGCTCCATGGCAGGATCTCAAGTCCCGCTTCAATATTTTCCTCCGCGGTTAAAGCAGGCAGTAAATTATAAAACTGAAAAATAAACCCGATTTTATCCCGGCGGAAATAAGCCAATTCTTCTCTGCCAAGTTTAGTTAATTCAATTCCATCTACGGTTATTTTGCCGGAATTAGGATAGTCTAACCCTCCGATAAGATTGAGAAAGGTGGTTTTTCCACTTCCTGAAACACCTAAAACAACTACCAGCTCACCTTCATTTGCTGAAAAATTTATGCCGTCAATCACATCTGTTCTAATCTCATCAGCAGAATAATATTTACTAATATTTTCTAATCGTATAATTTCTTTCACTTAAAAATCTCCTTAGAAGCGGTTTCATAAGTCTTGTTTCTATTCATTTTGATCACTTGATTGTCATTTCGACCGCAGGGAGAAATCTTTCTTCCGTAGGGGCAGCCCTGTGTGGCTGCCCTCTTTTATTAGGGCGACCACATAGGGTCGCCCCTACATCGTTCGGAATGACAATTCCATTAATTTTCTCATGCTATTTCTGACGTTATCTTAATCAATTCTTTTGTCTGTCCTAATAAATTGAAAACATACTTTACTTCTTCCTCTGTCTTTGTGCCTAACCCGCAGCTTGGAGTAAAGATTGTATTTTCAAGTATCAACTCTTTATCAATTCCCTGAGATGTTAATTTTTTTATTCCATCCGCAAATTTTCTTTTCAAATCGTCCTTTGTAATTTTTAATTCCATTGCATTAGTCGGGACGATGCCCCATGCCAAAACCCCGCCTCTTTCTAAAAATTTCTTTATTTCCACGGGATAAAGCGTGAATTTTTCCACATAATTCCAAGCGTCAAAATTTACAATATCCACTCCTGACTCAAACAGCATCGGCCAGTCCGTGTTGCCGCAGCAATGTATCCCTGTCAACACCTTCGATTTTTCTTGAACAATATTAAAGACTTCTTCCAGAAGAGTAATAACCCGATCCTTTGTTAAGGGGCAAAAGGCTGAACCAAAAGAAGAAAGATACGGTTCATCAAAAAATATAATTACTTCTTTGCCAAATTTATTTTTTAACATCTCCGCCTGCCACACGGCCTTCATAGCCAAAACCTTTGCGATAGCCTCAAGCATCGCTTCGTCGTAAAGCAGTGATTTCCCAAAACTATCCGTGGCAGAAAACGCAAATGTAAACGGGCCCGTAACATGTCCTTTAAGCATACTTGCCATATCCAAATTTTTTTGCGCCGTTTTTTCCAATAAATAATACAAACCGCTTGCCCGTTCTTGAGGTATCCTAAAATAATCCGTATCCCCTTCAATAAACTTCTGATACATTTTTGTAAGCGCAGTTTCTTTATCCTCGTTCGGATTTAAGATAAGTTTATCTTTCTTTGAGTCATGGATAATCGCGGGCATCCCGTCAAGATACTGAAAAATCATATCTTCTTTTTTGTCTTTTTTCACCAACTGCGGCCAGAACGGTATTCCCGGAATTGACGAAAGTATTAAATCAACCGCCTTTTTGGGTTCAAGATAAGGCAAGCTCCCAATCCCCGTGGCTAATCCGCTAATTGAAATTTTTTTATCAGCTTTCATTTTATTTCTCCTTTATTTCGTCATTCGTAACAATTGTCATTTTAAAAGCAAAAAATTAAATAGTCAAGAAAAATACAGATACCGTCGATATATATTCATGTTCTAAATAAATATTGGAGGAAAATATGCCGGAAAACGATTCGGAATATCCAATAATAGAAATGAAGTTCTCTTCGGAAGAGGATCTCATATATCTTGTTAAACAAAAATTAGGGCAGGTCGAGCCGGATATAAAAATCATTAAAGAAAAAAAACTGTCGTTTGAAGACGAAGACAATTTTTACCTTCTGGCACACGACCAAGACAACAGATTTGTCCTTATAGCGGTAAAAATATTTGAAGATGAAAATTGGTTTTACCGTATTGTCGACCATCTTGAATGGTTCCAGAATTATCTCCAAAGATGGCACGATACACTCCCTAAAAATGACCGCAGGGAGCTTAATTTAAAAGATGCCAGAATAATTCTCATTGCCCCGTCTTTTTCGGATTCTCTAAAAAAGTGCGTTCCTTACTTATCTGTACCAATAATTCTTTACGAATACCGCTATCTCAAAATGGGTTACCAACAGGGCTTGCTTTTAAATGCCGTTAAATGTAAAAGCGCGCAAATAAAAAATGCGGTTGAATTAAATCTTAATCCCCCTTTAAAACCGATTTTGGATAATTTTATTAAAAAACTTTCAGAATTAGATTCAAAAATAATTCTGAATTATGAAAAAAACCATATTGATTTGATCTTTAACGACCAATCTTTAGGTCAGGTGCGTTTTGCGAAAAAGTTTTTTTGGATAGACACGGGATTGGGATCATGGCAAAGCATATGCGTGGAAAACGAAGCGTCTTCTGATATCGCGTGGGAAAAATTAAAATTAATATATCTGCATCTTGGCGGTGAGAATGAAGAAGGACAAAATGAAGAAGTACAGGAAGAAGAACAAGTCCCGAACGAATTAACCCTCGAAGAAATTACCGAGCTAAGTAAAATAGACCAAGAGGTAAGGAATATTCTGAATTGAGTGGCCGGAAAATTTCGGACACTCATCATTGTCATTCCTACCGCACAATTGTCATTTCGACCGAAGGGAGAAATCTTTGACCACAGATTCCTCACTCCGTTCGGAATGACAACATTCAGTTTAGTAAGTTGGGTTTAGCCTGCAAAACCCAACCTACAAGGCTCAACTTGTGACTTCTTCTTAATAGGACATAAAGAACACCTCGGATTTTTCTTCAAGCAAAAATCCTTTCCCAGTTTTACT
>JBDROR010000125.1:0-4589 GCA_043809805.1 bacterium | reverse complement strand
CGTTTAATTTTGTTAATCTGGTAATAAATTTAGGGACTTGAGTTTGACGTTTAAAATCAATGTATCCTGGATTCCCGCCTTCGCGGGAATGACATCCTTGTAGGTTGGGTTGAGGGACGAAACCCAACATTGTATTGTTTTGTTGGGTTTATGGAGGGTATGAATGTTTATTATTGACGATATATTACTTGCGCCGTTAAAAGGCGTGGTTTGGTTGGGCGAAAAGATTAATAATGTAATAGAAAGAGAACAATCCGACGAGGGACTAATAAAAGAAAAACTTATGGAATTGCAAATGCGGTTTGAGTTAGATGAAATAACAGAAAAAGAATATGATAAAGGAGAAAAGGCGCTTTTGAAACAGTTGGATGATATAAGAAAAAAAGAGGAGGATGAATATGGCTAATATAGTTCAAATTATATTTGTAGGTTGGGTTGAGCTTGCGAAACCCAACTATTTGTGGAAGATAATGTTGGGTTTAGTAAAACCCAACCTACGAAGCTATACGCTAATAAAGGAGGTCTAAATATGGCTAATATAGACGCGGTTAGGAAAACAGTTAGTGAATTTTTGAAAAAGACACTCAATGTTAAGGATGTGAAGGTTATTAAAGCGGCAAAGTCCGGCAATGGCTGGGATGCTGAGGCAGAGGCATATGAGGAAAGTTCATTTATTAAGTCACTTGGGCTTTCTACAAAAGTGCAGGATAGAAATATCTACACAATTAAATTAGATGAAAAGTTAGAGGTTCAATCCTATGGACTTCGTACAGCAGCAGAATAATAGTAACCGGTCAGTTGGTGGAAACTGGTAGCCGCAACCTTTAGGTTGCGTTATTTTCGCAGGCTAAAGCCTGCGGCTACCACCGGAGACTGACCAATTACGAATACTAAAGGAAATACCAGTGGATGGATTGTATCTTTATTGTATTAGAAAAAGAATAGATGGCAAAAGGGCATTTTCAACAAAAGGCATCGATGAGAAAAATGAGGTTTTTATTTTTTTACATCGTGAGCTGGAGGCTGTTGTAAGCAAGGTTTCCATAGAAGAATTTACTTCAGAAAAGATTCGAAAAAGCGCTCAGGAAGATCTGAATTGGATTAAAGAAAAGGCTGTTATTCACGAACGGGTTATAGAAGATGCGATGAAGATGGACGGCAGATTTTTAAACCTGATACCAATGCGATTCGGTATTATTTTTAAAGATGAAACAGGACTAAAAGCATCATTGGATAAAAATTATTCCAAAATTATAAATGTGTTAGAAAAGATTCGCGGGAAACAAGAATGGGGTTTAAAAGTTTATTTGGAAAATAGAGAAAAATTCAGAGATAAGATAAAAAGCAAAAATACGCTGATAAAAATAAAAGAGGCGCAGATAAGTTCTTTGCCGGAAGGCGCGGCTTATTTTATGGAAGAGGAATTAAAAGATGTTGTTTCTAAAGAAATGAATAAAGAGTTAAGTAATATTGCGGAGTCCATTTTTGAGGATTTAAAAGAATATGCAGTGGGTGGAGTTAAATGCAAAATTTTGCAAAGAGAGATAACCGGTATAAAAGAAGACATGGTTTTAAATGCCGCTTATTTAGTTTGTAAAGAGAAAGTCGAAGACTTTAAAAAAGAAATAGAAGATTTAAATCAAAAAATGCAGGCAAAGGGATTTTGTCTTGAATACAGCGGGCCATGGCCGGCATATAATTTTGCATCGTTGGCAATGTAATAGCGTTCAGCTATCAGCAATTAGCTATTAGCTAAAGAGAGGAACAAAGCTGAATGCTGACAGCTGAGGGCTAAGTATGATTAATAAAAATGATAAAGTTACATTAGTAGACGCCCTGGATAAAGTTTTAGAAAAAGGGGCGGTTATTAATGGAGAATTGGTTTTGAGGGTAGCAGATATAGACCTTGTTTATTTAGGTTTAAGGCTTATTTTGACATCTATCTCTAAAGCTGAAGAGCTATCAGGCAAGAGTTTTAGCGATCCAGACAAAAAATTCACCCCCGAAGATACGGAGTATATTGAAAGGTTACAAAGAGAAATAAGAAAGGCTGAGGGAAATATTCCCAAACTTATTGAATTTGATACTCCACGAAAGACAGAACAGGGACTAGCCAAATTAATTTTGAGTATTGTGGAACTAATCAGAAGGCTTATGGAAAAAGAGGCATTTAGAAGGGTAAAAGGGGGGCGTCTTTCCGCTGTGGAACTTCAAAAATTGGGATTGAGTCTTAAAGCGGTTAAAATGAAGATAAAAGAAATTCAGGCAATATTTGGGATTAAAGATGAAGAGTTGAATTTGGATTTGGGGCCGCTGGGGAATTTAATGTAGGGGCGGATGATTATTCGCCCGCTTGTTGTCATTCCGAACGAAGTGGTTTGTCATTCCGAGCGGGAGCGAGGAATCTTATACTTGCTGTTCAATTTAAGAAAGATTTCTCGCTTTGCTCGAAATGACAGCTGTATGGGGAAAGATTTCTCCCTTCGGTCGAAATGACAACCATATGGCGGGACGAAATACGGACAAAGAACAACGAAATATGAGAAGGAGAAACTTATGTCAGAACAAAAAATGATGCACGCCACAAACGCTACTAATCTTGCTGATATCCTGGAACGTGTTTTGGACAAGGGGATAGTGATTGCGGGAGATATCAAGATTCAGATTGCCGATATTGACCTTCTAACTATCAAGATAAGGCTTTTAATCGCGTCCGTTGATAAGGCTATGGAGATGGGTATAAACTGGTGGCAGCAAGATTCCTATTTATCCATAGAAGCAAAAAACGCTGAAATGGAAAAAGAGAATGTAACGTTGAAGAAAAGATTAGACGTTTTAGAAAAAAAGATAAAAGTAAAAAAATAATATTCCAGCCTATTGTAGGGGCGACCCGTTGGGTCGCCCTCCCCTACTCCATTAAAACAAAAAACTACAAAATTCTAAAATATGATATAATTTCACAGTGTTTATTGCCTTTTTTATAGGAGGAAATATTTAATGAGCCCAGCCCTTCCTGAAAATAATTAACTTAAAATAAGGAAGAGCGGGAAATTAATGTTTTACTAAAACTGAATGGTTGAATGTAATCGGTCAGTTATTGGTGGTAGGCGCAGGCTTTAGCCTGCGAAAACCCGCGAAACAACAACGCAAGCTAAAGCTTGCGGCTACCGTTTCCACTAATAACTGACCGATTACGGTTGAATTAAAAAAGGAGGGGCTGGGTGAGAAGAATCAGTATGTTTTTAATTATCAGTGTATTTTTGTCGTTGTCTGTATCTGCCAAAATAATTGAAATGATAGCCGCAAAGGTAAATGGCGAGATTATTACCTTAAGTGAATTAGAGGGTGAATTGGCGCAAATTAGGGAACAGGTTAAAAAGGTATATCCTCCGGAAGAGCAAAATAATGCTTTAAAAGTTGAGCAAAAAAAGATGTTAAATCTTTTAATCGAAAATAAGGTTATTTTACAAAATGCCAAAAAGGCAGGTATAGAGGTTATGCCGGCCGAGGTTAACCGTTATCTTAAAGAAGCAATCAGCAATATGAAAAAAAAATTCCCGGATGAAGAAACGTTTGAAAAGGCTTTGTTGGAAAGGCAAACAAGTTTAACCGAACTGCGCCGGTTATATAGAAGCAGGATCGGAGAAGAGTTGGTAATCCAGAGGTATGTCGAACAAGAGGTTAAATCAAAAATTGAAGTGAGTGAAAAAGAAATAGATGATTATTTTGAAAAACAGAAAGAGGAGGTCAGGGCGAAACATATTTTACTTAAGACGGAAGAAGAAGCTTTAGCAATTTTAGATGAAATTAAAGCCGGCGGGGATTTTGATGAACTCGCGAAAGAAAAATCAGAAGGCCCTTCAGCTGAAAAGAGCGGGGATTTGGGATACTTTCGCAACGGCGATATGGTCCCTGAGTTTTCCGACGCGGTGTTTCAAATGAAAAAAGGCGAAATCTCAGGCCCCGTAAAGACACAGTTTGGGTATCATATAATTAGACTTGAAGACAGGAGAACAATTGAGCCGGGGGAGAGAATACGCGCGTATCATATTGTAACTAAGACTCAGAAAGAAGCGCAGGATCTGCTTGAAAGATTAAAAAAAGGAGATGACTTTGAGAAATTGGCGAAGGAAAACTCCACAGGGCCCTCTGCCAAAAAAGGCGGGGACTTGGGGTATTTTAAACGCGGGGATATGGTATCTGAATTTGAAAACGCGGCGTTTAATTTGGAAATTGGAGAGCTGAGCGATATTGTTAAAACTGATTATGGCTATCACATTATCAAAGTGGCTGGCAAAGAAACCCTTTCTCCTGATGAGGTTTCCGCTGTTAAGGTTAATATAAAAAATAAGCTGGAGCAGGATAAAATAGAAAAGGTTTATTTCGATTGGGTTGATAAATTAAAAAAAGAAGCGAGTATTGAAATTAAATTGGCGGAATGATTTTATAGTTTGTCGAATAGTTCGACAATTCACCTCTCGCGTCATTCCCGCGTAAGCGGGAATCCAGTGATTACAAGGGGGCTGGATTCCCACTTTCGTGGGAATGACGAATTGTTAGTGATTTATGGCAAAACCAATAATAGGTAT
>JBDROR010000124.1:0-2790 GCA_043809805.1 bacterium | reverse complement strand
CCTTTATGCAGACCAAACTCATAACTTTCCGTCATGCAAAGCTGAATCCCCAAACATATTCCCAAAAAAGGCTTCGCTGAACGTATCGCGTTTTTTATAGGCTCTACTAAATTTCTTTTTTGTAAGTTTGTTATCCCATCGCCAAAAGCGCCTACTCCCGGCAAGATAAGCCGCTGGGCAAAAGCTATCACTTCGGGATCGGAAGATATAATGCCTACCCCTCCCAGATAAGACACTACCCGTTGTAGGCTAAAAAGATTTCCCATCCCATAATCAATTATAACTACTTTTGGATTTTTCATTATCTTACACTTCTCGCGAGTCAATCTCTGAAAAATTATTTACAAATCGGCAGCTACGCCCTGAATCCAATAATGCCTGCTTCACTGACTGTATCTCTGCGGGTTCTAATCTGCCGGATAAAAAATCTAAATTCCCTCTATTTTTTTTGAGAAATTCTATATTACCTTCTTTAAAAAAAGAATCCCGATTCGGTAACGCCTTCAATTGATGGTAATGAAAAATTGATGCCGCGCAAACAGCGTCAGCACGACCGACCTTAATTCCTTCCAAGAAATCTTTAACCTTTCCTACTCCGCCGCAAGCAATAACAGGAATGGGAACCGCCGCAGAAATCCTTTCGATTAACACCAGATCATATCCTCTCCCTGTTCCTTCTCGATCAATACTCGTTATTAATAATTCTCCGGCACCTAAATCCGCGGCTTCCTGAGCCCATTCAAAAACATCTTTATCCGTCTTTTCTCTTCCGTTATCAGTAAAGGCTTCATATTTTTCATTACCTCTCAACTTTGCCCCTATCGAAACAACTATACATTGCGAACCAAAAAATCTTGCCGCTTCTTTTACAAATGCCGGATTACGTACTGCGGCAGTATTGATTGCCACTTTATCCGCACCAGCGCAAAGTAAATTATTAATATCTTCCAGCGTTCTCACTCCTCCCCCCGCAGTCAAAGGAATAAATATACGCTGCGCCGCCTTCCGTACTATTTCTAACAAATTATTTCTCCCGTATAGGCTCGCGACAACATCAATATAAATTAACTCATCAGCACCGTCTAAATAGTATTTATAAGCGAAATCTTCCGGTTTTCCCAATACTCTCAATCCTTCCAAATGAACCCCTTTAACCAGATTGGGTCCTTTTACCTCCAATTTTGGTATAATTCGAATAGGATTCATAATCTTCCTACCATTTTCATATAGCGGTCCAACCCCCATCAACAACAAGATTATGTCCCGTAACATACCCTGACGCATCCGATGCCAAATAGATAACTCCTCCGATTATGTCTTCCTTATCAGCCATTCGTCCCAAAGGGTTTTTTTTGCTATATCTTTCCACAAATACACCGGGCTGCTTATTGCATACCCCTCCCGGTGAAATAGAATTCACTCTTATATTATATTTTCCATAACACGCTGCGAGATATTTTGTAAAAGTAATTATCCCGCCTTTTATGGCCGAATAGGCCGCCGGCATAGTCATTTCCGTATTGTCATAAATCGATAAATCCGCGCCGACAATACCATAAATGGAAGCAAAATTAATAATTACTCCTGATTTTTTCTCCTTCATATATTCAGCAGCTTTTTGGCAGCAAAAAAAAATACCCGTTAAGATGCATATCTATATTTTTGCGCCAAGAATTAACATCCACGTCCTCGATAAAGTCACCCCAATCTTTTGTCCGAGGATACGCCGCGTTTATCCAAATATCGATTCCGTTATATTTTTTAATCAGTTTCCTGATATTCTCGCCGGTCTCTTCAATCTTTGCTATATCAAAATACTCATAATTTGCTTTATATCCTGCGCAGGAAATATCTTTTTCCAATAACGCTCCTTTTTCCCTGTCTATATCCAATAATACTGTGTGAGCGTTAACGCCCGCCAAAGCTTTTGATATTTCACTGCCAATCAATCCCGCGCCGCCGGTCACAAACGCGACTTTACCATTTAAAAGAAACTTTTCCAAATAATCTTTCATATTTTAACGATCTCCTTTTTAATTAAAAATTCTATGAACTTAAAATCGATCTCATTATCTATATCTACCCTTGATACTTCTTTCATTTCATAAATAGAAGCTGATTTGGAATAAGGATTTTTATTATTCTTATCTAACAAAAATTCCCGAGCATAAACATACATTGAAGCATTCATCTCATACACCCTAGGAGAATCCTGCCTAGATGTTACCACGCCGGAATTTTTTTTACAAATAGAAACATTACCGCCAGAACAAACTTCTACCATGTTGAAATAAGGATTTTTTCGCGCCGCGACTACCGAAAAAACACAGTCTACTTTTTTCTCTTTAAATCTTTCAACAATATTATCAATATCTTCAATAGTCCTAACCGGCGCGGTCGCGTCTAAATCCAATACGGCATCAAATCTGCGGTCATAATATTTATCCGCTTCGATTAAAGCATGCCTTAACACATCTAACTTTCCGACATTGTCTCCCGCCAATTCTGGAAGCCTCATAAACGGAATATCTACGCCATAACTCCGAGCAATATCCGCTATTTTATCAGAATCAGTGGAAATGATAAATTTATCAAACTTATTCCACCTAATTATCTGTTCAATTGTATAGGCAATTAAAGGTTTACCCGCTAGATTCCTAATGTTTTTATCTTTCACTCCTTTTGACCCGCCCCGAGCGGCAATCGTCGTTAATATTCTCATATGCCTTTTTCCTTGAATTTTAAAATTTTTTTAAACAACGACTTTGCTTCCCAAAGATTGTTCATCAT
>JBDROR010000123.1:0-18066 GCA_043809805.1 bacterium | reverse complement strand
CCATAGATATTTTGCGGGGCTATCCTTTGTCCTCTCCTGGCAATGCTAAGCAATATTTTCTTCAAATTATCGAATCTTCCAGCATTCTTTATGCCTTTGATCAAATCACCAAATCCCCACGGCTGAATACCGCCTAAAGCGACTAATACCCTCGTCAGAGGATTATTAAAAGGAATCACCCGCCGGATATCATCGATATCCTCGGTTTTTAATCCGATATTTTTTAAAGAAACCAGAACGGCGGGCGCGTTTGTGTGGATGATATCCAATAATCGTCTTAAAAAATCGACCTCCCGCAGAATCTCTTCAACCGTTTCAAAACGACAGGCAAGATACCCTAAAGATTCCCAAAACATTCGACGCAGCTCGTCAGTATCATAGGCATCAATCTCTTGCTGAACCCGATGAGAGAGTTTGATAAGCCGCGGATTGAAGATAATCGTCTGAAGCTTTTCCTTATCATCAAAAATCGCAAGCAAAGACCTCCCATCCTTAGGAATTATCCAACTGACAGGAAACATCTTCACAAGAATTCTCACCCTCTTCACAAAGTCATGCTGGTTCTCCTGATTGATAGTCCCGTCTGCAAGCGCTTCCACCAAAACCGGATGTCCAACCAAAAAAACAACCGGATTGTCGATCCCCAGCTCTTGAAATAATGGTTTCAACAACAAAGCCTGAACAACACATCTAAAGTTCGCCAGGTTAATCTCACCTTTTAAAACGGCTTCTTTAAAAGAGAGGGCCTTCGAAACCATGTCGGAGACAAAAGGAACTTCTTCAGCAATAACATCGACAAAAAGACTGACAAACTCTGACCAGGTTGATTTAGAAACCAACTTCGCATTCAAGACCTCCTGAATGGCCTCCAAATAGACTTTCATAACTTCCCCACCAGATGACCAGCCGCTGTCTTTTTTGATGAAATCCGACCTTAATAAAACCGCCGCGTCCTCAATATTCTCACTCGACAAAACTTTATCTTCGCGTAATCCGTTCAATATCCCCAATGCCAAATTCCTGTTTTCCACACCTCCCCTTCCGTAACCTTCATACTTGGTGCCATCAAACGACCGACCGCTGGCAACGACATGGATAAGATCAAAGGCGGCATCGATGTTCTTTCTGGTTAAACAATGATCCGACATCAGCCCCTCTAAGGTGTCGTAAACATGCATCGGATGGGAATCAGAATAACTGGGGTCGACCGCGCTGAAGAAGTTCCGAACCTTCTCTTTATCTTCTCTTAAAATCAGCCCGCGCTCGGCAAGCATGCTCAGTGTTTTACGTGTTCTTTGCTTAATATTTCTGTTTAACTTTTCCATCTCGCTTAATTCCCTGTCGAATATATCTTTTTTCCATTCCGGCTCTTCCTCACCAAGGATTTCTTCAACAACACCGAGCCGCATCCTTTGTTCATTGAGACAGCGAAAAAAATCCACGTCGTAAGGGCCTAAAACTTCCCTTTGCAACAGTCGCAAAAAATAGCCAACATCCTCTGCCGCAGCACTCACAAAACGCCGGGACCACCCTTGGCCTTCCCTGTCCAGAGACGAGAGCGTCCATTCGGACAGGCTGATCTTATATGTCTCATCCCACAGACGCACTACCAAAATCCAATTCGCACCATCGACAGATATATCGGCCACCCCCTGCTGAAACAAGTATTTAATGACACCGTTAAAAACCGCGACAGGCTGATCGATAAAATCATGAAAGATACTCACTCCTCCATCAGAAACACCTTCACAGGACGGCAGAATGACGTTAAAAACATACGGGACCCAATGATAAAACTCATAGAGCGCGGCTGTTTTGGGTAGCGCCGTAAAAAGCGCATCGATAAAACCATGATATTTCTGAAAAACAGCCGCCTTAACCCAATCCTTTTTGTCCATAATCGAGTTTTTTGCATCCAAGAACAAAGATATCTTCTCCACTCCCAGGGAGATCCCTATCTCGACACGTGCCTTGGAATGATCAATCGGGACTAACTCACCGACGAAGCCGCAGGATTTTTCCCGTGGAATCTTATATTCTGGCCGGTCGTATGCCGCATAGATCACAGCCGTGAGTGACGCCAGTGGAGCGGGTTCCGGAGCCAAAGCCAAGAGTCGTTCGGGAACAACATCCGCAGAAATATCCTCACCCGATAAATAAACGCCCTGCTCGTAAAGATACCGAAGGAGATCTGCGCGAGCGCTTTCTTTTTTTTCCAAGACACTGATCATACCCCAGATAATATGCGACGATTTTTTCCCTTCCGCCAGAATGATCGCTTTTAACACGCCAGGGCTGACGGCAAACCGCACAAGATCATCTGGAGGCGGATTATTTGTATCGAAAAGCCAAAGGACGTTCTTTATCTGCAGTAATGACGATCTCAAATCGTTGCAACCCCTGAGAACCAAAATCTCCAAAAAATCTTCTGTTATAATATACTCTTCAAAAGAATATTTATTGGTCAAGATCAAAATATCGTCGATCTCCTTCAATAATTCATTTATCTGTAGATTATTCGAGCCGGCAGACACCATCCGCAAAAGGACATCTGTGGAGAAAAAAGTCTGACGAGCCAAGGGGAGATTTTTGGTCTTATCAATAAAACTCTCAAGAAATCCAAACCTCTCTGACACGCGGCCCCCTCCTAAACTGGCCAAAACCGTCAAAAGATCAATGTTTAAAAGAACACCTTCAGTCTGCGCTCTAGCCAACAAATCCGCAAATGCACAAAGACAAACTCTCTCATTCTCATTGCTTTGCCGTGATTGCTGATGAATAATCAGAAGCAATGTTTTCGCCTTGGTAAGATTGTTCGCATTGATTGTCGACTGTTGCGACCAGCCGAGGGATCGACGCAGTGATCGTTCAATCAGCTTGAACGCGGCTTCCCTGGACTTCCTCCTGCGATCCTCAGCCAATCCATTGCCACGACCATACTTTGACTCCTGCGCGAACCATTGACAAAACTCCTCATCAAGGCCAGTAAACGAAGGCTCAACCAGATAAGCATATTCTCCTCTTTCCGGATCGGCTACAAGCCATCCTTTTTCAAGAAACCCGGCTTCCAATTCCCCCGTAAAAAATCCCGCCCGTTCCAAGGGATACCTCTCGTAAATACCGTCAGCCTGCCGAACCAGGTCCATCAACACATAGACCCGGTTCTCCACAATGCTTGTCTGCGTTGACGCGTTAACACCATCCAAAAAGAGATCGCACGCATCACGGAAATTATTTTTATTGATAACCCCCTCATTAGCCCATCGTATGATGGCATCAAAATACGGTCTACCGAAAGCCTGATAGAAATCATACGAGTACGCCAACGAAAGACCCGCATTAAAAGGTGGCGTAAAGAGATCCAGGGCACAGATGACAGTGTCGTGTCTGACAACATCATTTTTGGCCAGCGCAATCAATGCCCCAAAGGCCGCGTCTGCATTATAAAAATAACCATCAAACTGCCTCTCCCTTGGCAGCATCCTGGTGATCGCCCGGAAAATATTCATCACCAGATAAACGTTATCGTTATCAACCTCCGGCAACGAAAACCACAGGAGCATAGACTCTAAAATTTCGGGGCCGCGAAAATTACCCGTGCCACGCAAGGTTCTCTCCACAAAATCCGTCATTGCTTGCGCGTTATTTTGCGTCATAAAGCCGCGTTCAAAAAGCGTTGTTACTAACGTTCGTATCTGAGTGTTTTCTCCCGCGCGCATCTTTTCCAGCACATTATCGACCACACCCCTGTCCTGCTCCAGCAAAATCCTGTGGCTTAACCCTTCATCTTCGCGCGGCCTGATTTCCGCCTGAAGAATTCTTAAAAGATAATGCTGATTCTCTAAAAGATTCAGTTCTTGCGCGCTCCAGTCAATCCAGACATCATCCTTGCGACGGAACCGATCTATGGTCCAGCCGGAAATATCAATATGAAAAGACGCGCTGTTCCCATTGACTAAAACCAGCGTACGTTTATCTTCCGAAATCGATAAATGAACAACCCCCCGCAGTATCATTATGGCCGCGATCTTGCGAAAAACAGCAACAAGATGACTGTTGCGGCTCTCCTTCGGAGCATGCTCCAAATCCCGCGTCAGGCTTTTCTCTAAAACAACCAGATTCTGCTCAGGCACAACAACCCCAAACAAATCATAAAAAAGCTCTGAATAGACAAAAAAGTGAGCCGGATACTCCTCATAAAGCCGAGAGAATAGCTCCACAATCCGCCTATGAAGCGGATGAACAACAAACTCCCTTAATTGAGACAGCATACCCAGCAAGAAACCTTCCGCACCTGGTTCCAACTCACGTTCATACGCATTAGCCTCTTCGCCGACCAGAGCGACCTGAAGATACTTTTTTCCACCCCGATTGACGACTCCAATCGCCTGAGCCCTATCTCCTATTTGCGCAATGCGCTGACGTCCAACGAAACTAACACTAGCACCACTCTTGCCGGCATTCTCATTTTTCTGGCAAGGACTAGATATAATCACACGGCCTTCCATTCCGTCTTCAAGAAATAGCAGGGTCAGACCTTGAAATGGGAATTGGATAATATAAGCCTTGCTTACAAATAAAAACATCGACATCATTTCCCATTTCAAGGTCTGACTCTGTATTTTTTTTGAAGATATTTTTCCACAAAGCATAAAGCCGCATATATGACAAGCATTCTGAAACATCAAATAAGCAACATTAACAGAGTCAAACCCTGAAACCTGAAAGTCCGAAACCGGCGAGGCGTTTCGAAGATAAACTTCGAGAATACTCGAAGAACTCTGCTGCTCTTTTCCTTCTAATGGAAAAGAATCTTTCTGCATTTTCAAAAAGCTGAACGGATGCCGGCCTTCTGTTTTATACTTTTCCACCATCACGGCCGCCAACATAATAGAAACGATTTTTTGAACACGGTAAGCTATTACCTTCAGAGATTCTTTTTCGGCGTCAAATAATATTATTTTACGGCTATATTTCAAATATTTCTCGATATCACTAAAACAAGGCAAATCATATTTCTGACAAACTTTTAAAGCCTCATCCACTAATTGAAACATATTAAAAAAACCTTTCCTTTCAAACGACAATAATTTTCTATTCGCCAACAAAACTTTCCCTTCCTTATAAAAATACTCCAATCCAAAAACATATTCTCCTTCATGAAGCGTCAAGTTTGCTTCCATGTCATTAATTCCATCGGCGGCGTAAATAATCTTACAAGCCAAATCCACAGCATACGCTTCGCCTAAAACAACGGAATCGTACACCGGAGATGAAAAACGCCGCTTTTCTAAACAACCCTGAGGTATAACAGGGTCAGCCCTTGAATTGTGAAATAATGAAACAAAAACCGGCGGAGCATGCGGCCATACAGAAAATTCAACCGCTAATATTTTCGCCGGCGATGAATTCCCGAAAAACAAAGCTTTCCAGTTTCCGGTTTCAACCACGTTACGCATGTTCGATGGGTATATAGCGGCAGTAACCGCTGAACGAATATATACAACACTGTGCTTACCAACCGGCGAGGCGCTCCCCGTATCCTCTCGTTTCTCCGCTGTCATATTCACAGAAAAATTACACCGACACGACACAACACACAATTTTAAATTATAAAAACCCAACCTTCGCAAGAAAAATCCAAATGGTACTAAATCTAAATCACTTTCACAAATTTGCGCGCCTTCTTCATAATACAGCCGCAAAATCAATTTAATTATTTTTAGTTCATTTTCGCTAAACTCCTCAATTACCATCCTTCGACTAATTTTATTTTCGGGAAAACTTGTTTTCTCTAAAAATTTCCTCCAGATACCCATCCTGTTTTGTTTAACTAATAATGTATGGATATTGTTTAACGCTTTTATAATCAAAGGCTTTACTTCCTCCATTAATCCATCAAATCCTTTCATCAATACGCATAACATGGCTACAGATTCGGCATGACTGATATCCTCTAATTCAATCCTCTCTGCTAATTTGGATAATATCTCAAAAATATAACTCCCTAAGTCTTTACCATTCAAATCTCTAACTTCTCCGTCTTCAAAAAGAACATCTTTTAACCATAACCAGTGGAATCTTATGTCTTTTTTTTCAAATACCCTAAACAAAATCAAGTCGTCAAACACTGTCTTATTACCCGCGGAATCTTTTAATCCTAAAGAATACCACGGCGCGCTATACGATGGATTAAAGAAAAACGAATAGTGAATGTTTGTTTCCGGATCAACCCATCCCAAAACTAAAGCCTCCTCAAGAAAATCCCGAACAAAAGCAGGGGAACTATTTTCTTGCCTCAAATCAAACAAATCAACCTCCGGCTCCCCAAAAAATAAAGAAGCAACCTTTCCCTCCACCGGAGAAAAAATACCTTCCGCTAATATTCTCGCCGGCGAGCTAGATAAATCAGGGCCGTCCCCATTTTTCCCCATATTCTGAAGGCTCAAGCGAGATGATAAATGCTGTAAAACCCTCCTAGGGTCAGACTTTGAAATGGGAATTGACAAATATAAGCATGGCTTACAAATAAAAACATCGACATCATTTCCCATTTCAAGGTCTGACCCTGTTTTTTCTCTGCCAATGTATCTACAGAAAAGGGGACATGCAACAACAGGGTCAGACCTCTCATAAGTTATTAAACTAACTCCGTCCCCTATTACAAAAAAAGATATCGCGTCAGGCATTGATATATACTTTGACCCGGAAACCGGAATAACCGCGCGGGGTAAAAGGGCCTGCAACGTTACACATTTCAAGGGCTGACCCTGTTTTTCTATAGATACCGAAGAAGAGCCTACCTTCTTTACAAATTCAAATCTCTCCAACACCGCTGCCCTCTCTTTAGGATGTAAAATATCACAGCTCTTTACTAAATCATGCCACCGAATAGCGTGCCAAGCATAAGGATAATCACTCTTTTTAAGCTGATGCGGTAATGTCTTATTTAAAACAACCTTTTCAAATACCAACAGGTCATTCTCTTTACGATAAATACTTAACCAGACATCATCAAAACAGTTAATAAATATTCCGCCTTCTTTTAGCATTATAGCAGCATAGGTTTGATTCGTTTTTATTACCTTAAACGGCTCCTGCCAATACAAAGCATTTGTACTAATAATCACATCGACTTCCTTTATTCGTGTAGCAAATGATCCCCGAACAAAATGACAATTTTTAAGCAATTCTTCACCCTCTTCTTTTTTATTACTTTTAAGCCACTCTCTTAAAACTTGCCTAATAGATAATTTTTTAGCATTTTTCACCGCGTCTTCCCCCTTATACCCTTGATAAGTAAACCAGCAATACTTAGGATGATTGCTTGAATCCGTTTTTAAATATCCCATATATTTCCCATCTAATGAAAATAAATAATAGTCATGACTTTCCCAATTCTTATAATTATCTACGTTCTCATAGATAAACCCCGGCATTAAACTATCAACAAATAAAATTTGCGCGTTAGGATTCTTTTCTTTAAAAAGTATAAAATCATCACTACCTATAACCGAAGGTGGCACTCCCGCTCCTATTTCAATAATATCTTTAACCTTAATTTTTTGTTCTGACAACAACTCATATGGTAAATACCCACGGCCAAACTCCATCTGATATTTCTCCCCTATTGCTAGGTCAACATTACCTACTGTTGCTTGAGTTATAGATTCTAAGACACTACGGATATCTTCTATAACAAAACAGTCTGTTTCTTGCTGCGTCAATTCATAAAGGCGATTGTATACTTTGATAAAAACAGAAATACCATTACAAAAAGTAAGTGCTAACTCAACTAATTCTAAACCAACCTCTTTTCGATACGCTAATGTTTTTAAGTTTAAACAAATTTTATAATTTTCACCATCAATGTCATACTCATACACAACCTTTCCGGAATCCGGCTTATCACTAAACATTTTTCCGTTTATCACTAAATAAACTTTATTACATCCTTTCCTTTCACCAAGGTTATTAATAATTTTTATCGTTTCATCCTGACTCCCACATAAAATATCTAAATCATCCAGCAACGGTTTCAATTCAAGCGCTTTAAAACACTTTATATTAGAACTACTCTTTTTTCGAAAAAGAAGACCTGATTCTGTTGTATCTACGCTACTACTTTGCCTTCGTATGGTAATGGATAATGGTGAAGGGATGGAAACCAAAAGGGAAAAAGAAAAGATTAAGTGGTAAACGGAAAAAACAGCAGGGTCAGACCTTGAATTGTAAAATGATGAAACAAAAACCGGCGAGGCGGCGACGCTATCAACAATCTGCAATCTACCATCTACCATCTCTTCTAAACTCGACGGGCTGGTTGTTAATCGAAATAAATGAAATAGCAGGGTCAACCCTTGAAATGTGAATTGAAGAATATAAACCTGGCTTACAGATAAAAACATCAGAATCATTTCACATTCCAAGGGCTGACCCTGTACTTGATTAATTAAAAAGGAATAATTACCCTTGACACGCCTCAGAATATATGCTAAATTTTGGACAATGATAAATAAATTCTTCTCGAACACACGCAGAAAAGCATTAGGTTCCGCGTTAATCGATATATTCAAAGGCAATGCTATCGCTATTTTTATTGGAGACGTATTTATTAAATTAAACTTTATATTTAAAACGGTATCTTTAAGCGCCCTAGTAATTGTTGTAATTATAGGGTTATCGCTTCTTCCTAAGGAGGAATAATATGACCATCGCGATATTATTAGCGATTGTAGCGCTCCTTTTTGGATTATGGTTTGCCATAGAACAATATAGAATAAAACATTTCCACCGCTAAAAGCAAACTTATTTTCTTTAACTAAGCAAGAAGAACTATTCTTAGCGCCGTTACCGAACCATCCCGACGCCCAACTCATTCCATACTTTATGATTATTTCTAATAAAGACTGAACTCCTGATAAATCCGGTACCAAGTTTTCTATAGGCGCGGGATCTCCCAGCATTTCTCTAAATATCTCCTCAAACGGTTTCTCAGAAACGTCATTTGCCGCCTGCCCGCCGGCGTCAACGAAGAAAACAAAATACAACACAGCCTCTACTGCCTCACCGCTAAACGTATTAATCGGATTCATATCATTAGCCGCCCATCTTGTTTTAAAAATCATTTTCATTATATCAGTTACTGCCACCCGCGCCGGAGAAGCAGACGCTAATCTATTATAAAAATCTGACCAGCAACCCCCTGCTATCGGCGAGGCGGCAGACTCATTAGACGAAAAACTGCTTTCCCATAAATCACTCAACGCCGCGAGGAATTCGTTTTCACAATCATCATTGTTAACTTTAACTTCCGCTAAATTAACCGCGGCTCCGTTGTCTTTAATACGCTTTAATCCTCCCTCAAATTTGCCGATACCCGCCGTTTGAAAGAAAATCCAAAATATTTTGCGTTTCATATCATTAATAAAATCTATATGCTCTGAAATCGCCGAATGCGTTTTTTTAAAATCTTTCTTTAATCCGGCATAAAAAATAGAAATCTCCATAGCCCCGCTAACAACATTATTTAAATAATGCCTCAACGTCATCCATACATCTTTAATTAACTCCGTTTTATCTTGTTCCGACACAATGCCTCCAGATAATTGGGGCCAAAATACAGGAAAGAGGTTCCCTGACAAAACTATAGAATTATCTTTGCAACAATCTACCGGCAAAACCGAATCACCCATTATTTGAATACTCTCCCGTATCTGTTTTATATGCTTATCATAACTCTCACCCTCGTTTACCGGGTAAGAATTAGAATATTGGTTTTCCATAACCTTCACCTCTAGTCCCTTAGCCATTTTTACCACCGGTGAAGACAAAACACCAAAAGCGCCATTCCTAACCGCAGAGCTGATATCTTTTTCATTCCCTATTTGAATGCCCTTAACCCTATTAGCATATTGTCTAACATTAAAATAAACACGCGCCGCCAACATACAAATTTCCACCGCATTCTTATAAATTCGAGCTGTATAACTCAAAAACTCTAAAACCTCTTCTATCTCTTTAATTGTCTGAAAATTCATAGAAGATATTCCCCTTAAAATAACTTCTAACCCCTGTTCCTCACTATGCAATAGCCATTTTTCAAAAAATTCTTTATGCCCGCGATTTATACCACAAACATCATTAATATTTTCTTTAGAAATAACATACTGCTGATTTTCTTCAAACCGGTTTAATAATAAATCAACGCTGATTTTTAATTTGCTCTGGACAAAAGATGTTTCACTCAACAATCTTAATAAATATTTCTGCACCCCGCTTAATATTTTCGGCTCCATACCCGAAGCATTTACTTTATCTTCTGACAATTCTATTTTTAATTCCCGCCGGGTACAATACCAATTAAGCCCATTATCTATATCAAATTTATCCCCTATCTCAATCCAAGCTTCCATTACTTCATTTAAAACATCTTCAATTGTTAAAAAGGATTTACCTTTTCTTAATAAAATTTTTGCCGCCTGTTTAACAATTGCGGTAACAATCCCAAGTTTTCTATATTCTTTCGAATAAATATGCACTTCCTTAATTCGGGGGACACAATATTTAATTCCAACCCGCAACAAATAAATAATTGAGTATTGTGTCCCCCGAATTCCATTAGGCCTTCCATAATGAGCAATTAAAACTATTTTACCGCCATTATATAAAATATACTTGAAAGTAGGCCGCGCGGCGTTTAACCTGATGTCATCAATTATTCTTTCCTTTGGGTCAAAATGAGTATCATTAAAATCTACCCGCACAACAAAAGTTACTCCTTTAATCCGTGCAGAAGGAATTAACGACAGATAAAGAAGGTTATCAATATTCTGTATAGTTTTTGCTTTGAAAACCGGAGAACTACAAGATACTTCTAATGGCAAGCCGAAATTTTCTATAGCAGATATAAAATCTTGATAAGGAAGGCGGAAAAACGTTAAATGCGGAATATCCCCATGCAATCCAATTAACAATGCAGAAGAAACTAATTCAGGAAAAAACCACCCGCTTTGAACATGTTCATACATCCCTACTTCTGTTACTACGTTAATAAATTTATCCCAAACAGACTGTAAGGAATATTTGTTTAATAATGGGCTGCTCCCTAAATTAGAAGAACGATACGCCATCGGGCTGGAACTCCGAGAACCGTCCTTGCCTAGTAAACAGCCGATAACCCCGGTCATAAACCCAAGCATGCGAATATTAATATTTGCTTTTCTGGCGACAGTCGCGGATTTATGGTATTCCTGTTTCAAATTCGCTATATATTTCCATAAACTCTCCGCTTCCGCTTTTTTTAGTCCCTGAATACTTTTCAGAACATCTTCAGCTAAATTTATGAAGTCGCCATTATATGAATGATGGAAAAGCGCCCAGCGGGATTCTTTCGGCGCGCCTGAAACAGCCAGAAATATCTCTCTACAAATGTCTCTTTTAGCCGCGGTTACACTTTTTAATTCCTGCTGACCGTTATCATAGCGCAAAAGAAAATTTATATTTGAATTCAACCCGCCGCTTTCTTCCGGAGAAACCGATAATATCTTATTTTCCACAATACCCCTTGCTTCCTCCACCCCTTTCTGAAAAATATCCTCGTCAGCCATAACCGAATCTTCGATGAATTGTTTAATCTTCCCCGAAATATCAAATTTAACTCTCTGTTTATAATCCGGATCCCCTTGTTTAGGAATTCTATACCGCCAGTTTAACTCCTCCATCAAACGCAGTGTGGACAGAAAAGGATTATTAATCCGGTAATGGTCGCCTACTTCTGTGCCCACAACAAAACACCGAAACTTCGCGCCGCTGTAAAATAGACGTTCTAATATTTCTACCGCGATATTTTCTCCTTCCCCCCAAAAATCAGCTATTTTCGCACCATGCACAATCCCGTCATGAGTAGAAATGCTTACATGGCACCGCGGATCAAGGCGCAGATCATCCTTATGGCAAATCATAATATCCATCGTGATTAACCCTAAATTTCTAAGTTTATCAGCAACCCAATCCGGCGCGCCTAACTGCTCGGTAATGCATATCGCGCCGTACTGATCAAACAAAGCTTTTATCGCGCGCATTAACTCATCCCCCGGCTCATCGCCGCTCATTCTGTCTTTTTTATCAACCCAGGGATAAGCCATGTGCGCGGCGTCAACCCTGCCGCCGTCATATTTAAGAACCCTTAAATGATATTCGTAATCGGCTAAGATAAAATCAAAAGGCCGCGGTTGTTTTCGCAGGTTGGTGTAATTATACCGCGCGCAACTCCACCACTCCTGATCCCACACTCCCGGGCTCTTGCTTAAATCCTGAAAATAACCCTTATTGTCTCTGAAACTCCCCCCTTCCACACTGTCTTTACCGCAAAAATACGGCAGATCAAACAAAACATGCCCGCCGATATGATGAATTCTATCCATTCTTTCCAAAAATTGTTTCGCCGCCCAAAACTGCGCGAACTTATAATATTCCTTTCTTTTTTCATACTCTTCATCTTTTATTTTTCCGGACAAAATGCCTTTAACTTCCTGCTTCTGCCACCAAAAAAACCAATGCGAGCCGTTATATATATCTTTAAACGCCCTAAAACTACAATAATCTTCCAGCCAGCTAAAATCAGGGTTATTTTTAAACTTTTCCAGCGCGGTTTTAATATCTTCATATTTTCTTTCGTTTACTCCTTTTAAAAATTCCTCAAAAACTCTTCCTGCCAAAATATTTTCTCTCTCCTCAACCGCGGCGTAATTTATATCCGTAACATTTTTATACCGCCTTTGAGGATAAAGAGGAATTTCTATTTCCTTCGGAAAAGAATCTGCGACGATAATATCCCAATTGATATTAAGTTCGTTTAGCGCACGCCGGCTGTAAGAAGAATACGGACTGTATGATTCCCCGATAACCTTCTCCATCTTAGGAAAACAAACCGGATCAATCAGGTTTTCCGCGCAGGGATGAACCGGTAAATCCAACATCGTATCTATGCCTGTACGCTGATGATAATCGCGATATGTATCAAACCCGTCGGTAAATTTACCTATTCCTAAATCCGGGCCTTTTTTCTGCCGATATGAAAATATCGGCAACTGTAACGCCGAATACCCCTTTTGCCACCACGATTCACGCTTTTCTGCCGGAGATGAAGTTGTTTTTTTGCTGTTTTCAACTATTCCGAAATAATAACTATCTATCCATATGCCTAAATCAATGCCCGGGAATAAATTTAAATCTACCTTGGCCCACTGACTGCCCGTATTAACCAAAACTACTACCGCGCGGTCTTTATAGGGAATCTTAACTCCGATAACTAATGAATCCGGAACATCAATTACTCCAAATCCTCCCTTCTCAATAATCTCACGATTCTGACGGTAAAAATCAAATAAGCCTTGATGGAAAGAATCAACCGTATTTTCTTCCCACACCAGAGTGGCATCCGACTCAAAAGGAAGAGCTTTTATTTCAGGATTTTCAACCGGAGTTTTATCCTGATCATAGTTATGCCCTCTTTCCTGACCGTTATACACAAGAAAAGACGACGCACAAATATACCCTAAGGCCATTGCCGCGCGATAAAAACGCCCCAATAAATGATAAGGGTCAGCTTCGTCATGGGTAGCGATAAACGACAACGAAGTAGCGCCGCCTTTCTGCCACCTCTGAAACGCGATAAAATTTAACGCTTCTTTAATTAAGGCTTTCCGTTGATAAGGATTTTTTTTCTCCCAATGATCCCATACCCACATATTTTCCGGCAAAGCATCATAAAAACCCGCCCTGCCATCAAGCTTTGTATTCTTATTATAAGTACTATCAACCTCTGCTCTGGAAAGCTCATCATCCAGCTCATACGATTCTATTAATAACCCTGCCGCCGGATTAATTTTCTGTAATTCTCTCTTTGCCCGCGCGAAAAATTCTTCTTCTCCGAAAACATTTCTACCAAACCTACGGAATATTGCCGCGTTAGTCATGAAATGGCCCATATCCCACCTAAACCCATCAACTCCTTCTCTCGCCCAAAGATTCATCGTTTCAATCAAGTAATCCTGGACCTCGCGCATATATAACCTTAGCTGGCGAACATCTGTCCACCCGTCTTGTTCTGGTATAAAATCATGCACCCAATCCGGATGTTCCCGGCAAATATAGTTATCTTTCGCTATATGATTAGGGACAATATCAATAATAATCTTCAACCCCATACTATGTGCTCTTACAATCATCTTTCTGAATTCATCTGAAGCGCGACATTTTAACTTTCCATACTCCTCCGGCTTATTTGAAGATAACAAAATAAGAGCTCTTTCAACCTCTCCATAGGACGCCGATTGTTCCAGATTAAGGCTTCGTTTTAAATCTTCGTCAGCTATAGCAAACTGAATATTAACTGCCTGATGATCTCTAATTGAAAAAATCGAACCGCTTCTTTTATTCTCATGCCCTTTTCTCACTTTTCTGGCCTCTAAGCCTATGGGATATATCCCCAAAAGATATATCGTATCATTACCCATACCTTTAATTCTTTTAAACTCTCTCTCATCCAGTGACTGAAAAAAACTCTGTCCTGATTTTTCACGGTTATACGCTCTTGAGAATATCTGATAAATTCTTGCCGTTCTCATCCATCCTGCCTTATCCTTTTTAACAATTTCCTGCCGTAACAACCTAACTAATCTTTCTAAAAAAACCATTAAGCGATAATCTCTCCGCCTAAAGCTAAGCTCCGTACGATCTCGCAACCTTTTCACATAATCAGCTAATTTAGCGCATCCGTAAACAGCCGAAAACACGGCGATTACATAATTAAAAAAATCCAAGTTATTAGTATGATCATCTAAGGCCGATTTACCGCAATACATCTCAATTTCCCGCCGGCTCCATAAAAACCCCTCTAAGCCTCCTTCTCCTCGAGCGAAAAATTGTTGACCATCACAAGTAGTAAAACCAAACGATTCAATCTTTTTGGGATGTGCCAGAATTTGTTTTAACTGTTCAAGATTAAGGTTTTCAATTAAATTTTTTACAGTTACAGGCGAACTATTAAAAAAATCTGCGGGAATTAAGATAAAATTAATGAAGACTATTCGGCAAGAATTAAGAATTAAACCATCCGGCGGGCTGACGGTCAACAGATATAAGTATAAAAATAATAACCATAAATAAGAGTTTTTCATTTTTCGGGTTACCCCCTCTTCTAAAATATTCAGATACACCGGCGAAGAAGCAAAAATATCTATCTGACCCATAATAACTTCGGATAACCGATGAAATCCTTCACAACAACAAATATCATCCGTATCTTGTTGAAACCGTCTCGCTAAAACATACTCCGGTAACAGCTGAATTTCAATCCCTAAACATACACACTGAATCATTACCATTAATAAGCATCCATCAAGACAATAAAGCTTGCTGTTGGTTCTACGCCATAAAGAAATGTTTGGCGCCTCATCCATAATAAAAAAAGACAGCTTTTCAAGATTCTCGTTAAGATCATTAAGCACCCCTCGCATCTTATAAACTCTGCCCTTCATATATTGCAAATACGCTGGCGTTAAAAAATCATATTCAATGTCTCTTATATAGCCGATATACTCGGCAAAAAAATCATTGTAGGACTTTTTTAAGCCTTCCAGTTCAAATGCGAAACAACTCACCGAGAAAAGCTTAGCCTCAAATTCTAAAAGTACTCGTCCATACAACTGCAATATATCCACGATGCCGCCGGAAAGCTCAACCATAGTTTCATCCCGTAACAATTTCACAGCAGAACTAGTTTTACCTTTAATCTTATCCGCAGGACTAGAATTACTAATTATAATTCCTCTTTTGTTTAAAACACTACTCTCTACCTGTTCCTTCTCACATTGCCCCATAGAAACATTTAACGGAATTATTCTTCCAACTGGAGAAGAACCTCGATCCCTACTACTTTGCCATATATTCCCAAACCCTAAATCTAACATTTTCCACAAATCAGCAAAATTATTGAATCCCGCTCTTACTCCTAGCCGCAAGCAGCTGCCGTTAAACCCAAAAACCGGTTCAACAAAAGGTTCTGTTTTTCTAAATGACCTTCCGTCAACAGAAGTTTTCCATAATTGTTGAATTTCCCCGCGGTTCAAATACAAATCTAAAACAGCAGCGATCACCATCTCATCTCTTGACCAACCTGAATTATTACCGATTTCTACAATATCTTTACCCCTAAACAAAATCTGCAACGGCAATCCAATCTTTACCCATAACGCCATAAAAGCAACACTCTGCCGCTGAACAGGATTAATAAAAGAATCCAGCGCTAAAGATAAAACAAACTCATTATACAACCGATATTCCGCCTCAAATCCCGCGGCCGCGCGCGCATAATTTGTTTTTCGAAGCCATCTCACATAATCCTCAATACTTTGCTCATTTTTTTTACAATTTCTAAAACTGTTATATTTAGTTAACCATTCTTTCGCGGCCTCCGGCTTATTTTGTTTTAGGCACTCTTCGTATTCTTTCAAATAGGATCGAGCGATTTCTCCGTTTTCTTTTCCTTTTTGAATAGGCATCGGCATAGAAATAATCTGAACATCTGTAGTTTTCCCATGAAATAAACCAAGACTAACCCGTCCTCGCCCGCCTAACGCCCTTATCTCTTCGCAATGTCCCGCAAATTCATGCACACACATAACAACATGTATCGATAACGGTATGTGTTTAAATAATGAATCCTTAGACGCCAACGGTTCTTTCTTCTCCTGAAAACTAGCAGCCGTAGGATTAATCCGCGAAAAAGTTTGCGCCCGGCTGACCTTTACTCCTCCAAACAGAATAAACAAACTTAAAAATAGGCGCAATATTCCAATAAAAACTTTTCTAAAAAAACTATTAAACATGCTAACAAAATCAGATTTCCATAAATTTAGATTAATCCGTGAGAAAGAAAGAGGAAATTTAAGGCGAGGCGAAACTATAAAAACCCGCGGCGGCGCGTGAGAAAAAATATTCGACCGCGCCGCGCGGCAATTTCGCGGCACCGGTAAAATTTCCCGAGCGGAAAGCTCTTTAACCGGGGAAGACAAGAAATACCGCGTCCCCTTAAAAGATAAAACCGGTAAAACAGCACTTTCCGCCATAGGCAAAACAAAAAAAGGATTGAAAGATTTAATCAACAATCCTAACGCGATAATCGCAGGGAAAATAAACAAAAGATTAAATACCGCCATAATTACTAAATCTCCCAGGGATAATCTACCAAAACTATCTTTTCTACTTTTATGCACACCTAACCATCTTGAGTAAAAACTTATATTCACATCCTTTAAAATATCCACAAGGGCATCCCTGAACCGTGTTTCTTGGTTAGCCCCTTCCTGCAAATTATTTCCCCAACCCGCCATTAAATAAAAAGCGGCGGCCTTCATTTTAATTAACTCACATTCTACAAACCAATTTATTGACCGCATCCAGATGTTATCGAAAAACAACTTTCCTAAGTAAAATAAAAGATATACCCCATAAAGTTCACCAGAAAAAACCAATAGGCATTTCCAATTAACAAAAAATATCCGGTAACACAAAAGTATCAACACAAATATCGGCAGTTTATCCACGGGAAACATTTCTTTTAGAGAAAGCTTTCGACTACCGGATAAATAAAAAATATTGGCGAAGGAAATTTTTCTTCTTAAAACAATCAAATTTTTTTCAATAGCAGTAAGCTCGCATTTAACAAGATTAATTTCTATCATTATTCTTTTAAACTGTTCCTTCTTTAGACTGAACTTATCAGTATTTATCTTCCGCCCTTCACAAGAATACCAAAACATAAACACCATCCCATACACAAAACAGCCGTTAACAAATTCTATACCCGCGAACATCGGCAGACTAAACCATCCTAAACAAAATACCGCTATCAGTAACGCCGTCACTCCCAAAAAGCATATTACCTGCACCTGCATAATCTTTTCTTTATAAAACGCCCAGAATATTATATTAAGGTTCCAAACTCGGTTAAATCCACGAAGTATTTTATCCGCTTGTAAAGGCGACGATGACATCCCCCGC
>JBDROR010000122.1:0-19563 GCA_043809805.1 bacterium | reverse complement strand
TAATGGAAAAAATATGGACGAATTTATAAGCTAAAATCCCCCTTGATCCCCCTTTTCCAAAGGGGGAAACTTGCACTCTTCACTCTTCACTCTTCACTCTTCACTCTTCACTCTTCACTCTTCACTTTTCCCTATCACAATCTTTGAAATCTGCATTGAAGTTTTAAACACTGGTTTTCCTTCTTCCTTGACCGACAACCCAAATTTTTCAACCTTCAGCATTTCCGGCCCTGACTCTAATTCGTAAATAAAACTTATTAACGGCCCTATGCGGGATTCGGCCTCAATTTCTATTGCATAATTTTTGTACGTCTTTAGATCCTTCACCGGATATGGTTTCATGTTGTTAATGGAAATCCTCGAGGCCTTTGCCTTTCCTTCAATCAAGCTTGATATCTTTGCGATCTCTTCCTCGTCACTTTTCATTGTCTTCTGAAAATAAACATCAAATTTTTTATATTCTTTGCCGATTCTGTTGTTTTGGCTTAATATGTAAATATTTTTTCTTATCTTTCCCTCAGCTAAATATGTCTCACTATCCACATTCCTGAACGCATCCAAAATCTTTTGAAAAAAGAAATGGTCTGCCAAAGCAAAAGAGCCCGCGATAATCACAACTAAAAAATATTTTTTCTCTCTGGGAGACAATTTCTCTATAAACATTAATACCCTTCCAACCAGCTGACCAATTCAAAATCAGTCAGGCTTATATCGGCAACTTTCCTCTTTGTCATATAGGTGGTTTTTACCTGATTAAAATACGGCGAAGCCTCCATTTGATTGACAAATTCAAAAATATTAGAGGGATCTTCGCTATAACCGCGCAGGACTATCCCTCTGCGGCGGTCAAAATTTATCGCGGAAAAATAAAGATCACCCGGTGTCCTTTTATAAATCTCGCTTATGATATTTAAAACCGATAATTTGGAATCAATTTTCTCTTTAATAAGATTTATTTTAGCGGACTTCTTTTCAATAATCGAAACTTCCACTTCCCTTGACTTATATTGTTCAAGCAGCACCTGCAAATTTTCTTTTCGAAAATACAATTTTTCGAAAAAAACCGACATACCTAAAATCACAATGAAAAATAACATCGCTCCCGTTAACATTATCTCTTCCCCGCGGCTGATAAGCCTTCTCTCCATTGTAAGCTCGGCAGGCGTAAGATTGATAGCAGGAGCGGGTTTTAAACCCACCCTCGCTCCCAGCCCCATCAGGGAAGAAAAAGAAACCGATTTTTGGGATTGTAGGGACGGTTCACTAACCGCCCCTATTTCCACATCCAGATTAAAATTTTGTTTTATCAAATCCGCTATATCCGTAAGATCAGCCGACGCCCCGCAAAGAACGATCTTTTTTATTTCTCCATCAATATCACTGCTTCCATAAACCTCAAAAAGCCTTTTTATTTCTTCTACAAACTTATTTTTATAATCCCCTTCAACCTGATCCAAATTAGTTCTTCCAATATTAATGCTCCTGACAAGAAGAAGCTTACTTTCTTTAATAACGACAAAATCGCTCCATTTGTAATCAATATCTATAATCCCTATCGGAACTTTCCCTCCGTCATTCCCGCTTATTTTCCCGTCATAATTTAAACTGACACCTTCACTGCTAAGATAAAATTCTTCAGGCCGAATAGCCCCAAAATCCATAATTTTTAGAAGCCTGTTTATAATATCCCGATGGATAATCAACAAAAGAATTTTACTATAACCATTTTCAACTTTAATAATCTGGATATTGGTAACAATCTCTTCCCTGCTGTAAGGAGTTAATTTGCTTAATTGCAAATCAACCATCTCCGTAATTTCTTTATTATTTGAAGATGGGAGCTTTAAATTCCGCGTGGTAATCTGCTGTCTTGAAATTGACACATAAACCTTATCCATTTTAGCTTCCCACTCAGCAAGAAGTTCCACAATGCATCCCGCGATTTGCTTTTCGCTAAAATCGATAATATCTTTAACCGCCAGATGCAGTATTTTTCTTTTCTTCCCTCCGGAAGAAAAATGAATCATCTTTAGACGTTCACTATCCAGTTCGATTATGACGTATTTGTTTTTACCGAAAATCATTTATATTCTTCTCCCTATTTCCCCCTTTGGAAAAGGGGGGTAGGGGGGATTTTTCCGAATTATTTAAATCCCCCTTGATCCCCCTTTTTCAAAGGGGGAATTAAGTCTTGTAGGTTGGGTTTTACTAAACCCAACAAAATAACATAATGTTGGGTTTCGTTCCTCAACCCAACCTACAATGCTGGCGACTTTCCCCTGTAGGGGCAGCCCTGCGTGGCTGCCCTCTTTTATTCGGGCGACCACATAGGGTCGCCCCTACTCTTCATACCAATACTTTATTTTCAATTCTTTCTTTCCATCCGCATCTTCAGCGGATTCAGAATCCGTCTTCACTTTTTCCCTTGCAGCCACAACTTTAATCGATTTTTTTGTATGCCCGTCTATCCAGCCATATGACGTAAAACTAAAATTATCCGAACGGACACCTAACCGTTTTTTTACCGCGTTTATTTTTGCTCTTTCTTTCGGCGTCAAACTTATATAACCGGCCAATTTGCCTCCTATAGTACCAACAGTATCAAAAACGCGGTCATCCTCCGTTCCCAATGTCCCATCCACGCCTTTTCGATAATCATTAATCTTCCCTATAAGGCCATCCGTCAAACCAAGCCCCTTCATAACCTCGTCGTTCACCGTGTTTATATTAATTTTCCCAACACCATAAACAGTAATATAATCCTTTATCGCGGCATATAAATCTTCCGATATTTCCGGTATCAAAAGAAGCTCCTCAACTAAACCAAATGTCTTTTTTCTATCTTCTTCCTTACCTTTTTGATTCGTTATTTGGCCGTCTTCTTCCCCTCTGTATTTTAATATTGTTTCCGCCAGCGTTTTTGCCTCGCCGGAATCAACAACCGTTGAAAACAAACCCACCATGGTATTTTTATCGGCATAATTAATATTTATCTTAAATTCCTCATCTCCCGCTCCAAACATATCCGGATTACTGCCGTTAATCACCTCAAAAAAACCGTTTTTTATGGGCCTTTTCTGATAATTTTCAGGGTGGTTTCCCCAAGCTTCGCTAAAAGTGTCAATCTTAGTTGTATCATTTTCTATTGCGGAAAGGACACATTCCACCCCCGCCCTCGCGAAAAAATACATCTGTAATTCCAATAAACGGGATCTCGTTATTTTATGTTCTATACTTGCCTTGTGCGCCATTGAAAAAACAAATATGCTCATTAAAAAAATCACGCCTAAAACAACAATTTCAATTTGGCCGGAGGTCGTCGCTCCTGCCTGCCGGCAGGCATGGCGTCGTTCGTCGTTTAAATCCCCCTTTGAAAAAGGGGGACAAAGGGGGATTTTTTTAATAAAAATCATCAAATCCCTCCTAACCTCCCTTTTCTAAAGGGAGGAATCAATCTGAATAAAAAACACCTTCGAATAACCCTTAAAATCTATTTTCACGCTTCGCGGCAAATTTTTCCCCGCCCATCCGCTCGACCACCCGCCATCAGACGACCTATAAGAAAATTTAATTTCAGCCGCGTCATCCAGCAATTCTATCTCGTCGCTCGCCTGCCCGCCGTGGCGGGTCAGTCGTTGCTCGTTTCTGATAAGCACGGGCACGTCGTGCCGTGCCCCTACAAAGTATTTTACTCTCGTTATCCGTAAATCCCCATTTAATCCCCCTATATCCCCCTTTGACAAAGGGGGAATAAAAGGGGGATTCTCAAAGGGGGAAATAGGAGAAAGTATTAAAAAGGAAACTCCCTTCGCCGACCCTGAAAAATTCGGCTCTCCGGAACCGGTATAAACAGGATTAACTATCCTCCCAAAATCTTTTCTTATTCTGTTAAAACAAAAATCAACCATCTGATAGGTATTAAGGTCCGCCTCGTTCTTTCTCCATGTCCTTATACCTAAATAAAAAGAACTGTAAATAACAACAGCCACCAGCGAAAATATTGTTAAACTGATTAGCAGTTCGATTAGGGTAAAACCTTTTTCGTCGCTAGTCGCTGGTCGCTCCTGCCTGCCGGCAGGCATGGCGTCGCTGGTAAGAAGACCTGTCATTCCCGCGAAGGCGGGAATCCATCTGGTTCCCCGCCTTCGCAGGGACGACGTCTGGTTCCCCGCTTCCGCAGGGACGACGAACTCACAATTCATAACACACACCCCGTACGGGCGACCGGCCGGTCGCCCCTACAACAGATTCCTCAATAAATCCCCCTATTTCCCCCTTTGAAAAAGGGGGATTAAGGGGGATTTGCCCCTACAACAGATTCCTCGCTCCCGCTCGGAATGACAATGTACGGGCGACTGGCCGGTCGCCCCTACTAGTTTTCCCACTAACGACTGACGACTGACGACTGACGACTGTATGTTACCACCTCAATACTCCCGCGATTCTTACCCTCTTCCCATTCGACGACACATGTTATCTCATCCAAATTATGTTTTTTCCCCAAAGAACCCATCTTCCAACGATAACCGCTCAACCCGTTTAAATCGTTTAAGCCGTTCCCACGAATTGTTAATTCGTTTATTTTCTCCTCTAAAATCCCCATAGCCGTAAATTGATTAATTGACTTTTGAGTCAGTATGACAGAACGGCTAAACCCCGCGAAAATATAAATAATGCTTATGCTGAAAAATGTGATGGCAAGCATTACTTCTAAGAAGATAAAACCGCCGCTTGTAGTCTTGTAGGTTGGGTTGAGCTTGCGAAACCCAACATTCTTATTTTGCATCGTAAAATGTCCCTTCTTTGTTGGGTTTCGTTCCTCAACCCAACCTACAAACTTCAATTAATCCCCCTCTTTCCCCCTTTGCAAAAGGGGGATTAAGGGGGATTTTTCTTTTCGCATCCACCGCCACAACAATACACTGCTGTCCAAAGCGCTCCGCGGATTTCTTTATCAAATCCGGATCATCCACCGCGGCTGTATTCAAAGAAACCTTGTCAGCTCCTGACGCCAAAAGATTACGAATGTCTTCAATAGTCCTTATGCCGCCGCCAACTGTTAAAGGCACGAATACCTGTTCCGCAGTTTTTTTTACAACATCCAAAATAATTTTTCTTTTCTCATGAGAAGCGGTAATATCAAGAAAAACAATCTCATCCGCTCCTTCTTTTTCATAAAAACAAGCAATCTCCACAGGGTCACCCGCGTCCTGTAAATTTAAAAATTTAATACCTTTAACCACACGGCCGTCTTTTACATCGAGACACGGTATAATTCTTTTTGCTAACATTTTATCGCCTCAGCCAAATCTATTTTTCCTGAATAAAGCGCTTTACCGACAATGGCGCCTATCAGCCTTTTACTATTAAATTCTTTTAATTTCTTGATATCATTCAGGTTTGATATCCCGCCCGACGCTATCATGGACATTTTCGACGCTTTCAACAACGTTTCAATAGAATCAAAATCAGGGCCTGTTAACATTCCATCTTTGCTGATATCAGTGTAAATAATTGTCTTTACGCCCAATGATTCCACTTCATTAATCAAATCGAGCGTCTTGATCTTTGTCAGCTTCTTCCAGCCGGAAATAGCGACATATCCGTTTTTACTGTCAATTCCAACGATAATTTTATCGGGGAAATTTTTTATCGCCTTCTTTAAGAATCTTTTATTTTTACAAACCGTTGTCCCTAAAATAACCGAGTCAACACCTGCTTGCAAAAGTTCCTCGATTGTCTCAACATCGCGAATTCCTCCACCGGCCTGGACAGGAATCTTAACTGATTTTACAATATTTTTGATAATTTCAAGGTTCGCAATTTTGCCGTCAAACGCGCCGTCTAAATCCACCACATGCAGCCTCTTAGCGCCTTTCGTCTGCCACCACCGCGCCATAGAAACCGGTTGTTTACTATAAACGGTTTGACGGCTTGGGTCACCTTGCATTAAACGCACGCAGTGTCCATGCCTTAAATCAATCGCGGGAATAATTAACATTTCCTTCTCCCAAGTATAATCTTCATTATACTTGATTACACAGATTAAGACATCTAGGATGTCTTTTAAAGTAACCGGCCAAAGCTATCCAACAACTCCAATCCCGCCTTCTGGCTTTTTTCAGGATGAAACTGGCAGGCAATCAAATTGTCCTGAGCGATACTCGAAACAAAACTTTTCCCATAAAAAGTTTTGGTAAGAATTACTTTTTTATCCTTTGGCTCGCAATAATAAGAATGAACAAAATACATAAAGGCCTTTTCCGAAAAATCCTTTAAAAAATCCGGCCTTTTAAATAATTCTATTTCATTCCATCCCATATGCGGAATTTTTAATTTTTCCGAGAAACGAGTGACTTTCCCTTGGACAATACCTAATCCACGAGATGAACCAAACTCGTCGCTTTCTTCAAAAAGTATCTGCATCCCCAGACAAATCCCTAAAAACGGCCTGCCTGATTGGACGCCTTGTTTAACCGTTTCTTCCAAATCCCGTTTTCTAAGCTCCTCCATTGCTTTCGGGAAAGCACCCACACCCGGCAAAACCACAGCCGAAGCATCTTTTATTTTTTGTTTTTTATCTGTCACAACAGCCTGATAGGATAAGAACTCAAACGCTTTTTGAATACTCCGCAAATTGCCCATTCCGTAGTCTATTATTGCTATGTATTTCACCTGTAAATCCCCCTTAATCCCCCTTTTCCAAAGGGGGAAATAGGGGGATTTTTATTCCCCTTTGTGTCAAAATTTTGGCATGAATGTTTCATATATCAACTATTTACAGTTTCCCTTTTGTTGACGGAACAGTTTTCACCCGCGGATCTATTTGAATTGCGATCCCTAACGCCCTGCCAAAAGCTTTAAAAACGGCTTCAACAATATGGTGCAAATCGTCACCGTACTCCAGACAAATATGAAGTGTAATCCCCGCGTTATTACAAAATGCCTGAAAGAATTCTTTTGTCAACCTATAATCAAATGTACCTATTTTTTTAGTTTCCTTTTTACCCTCAAAAGGCAATTTTTTGGGATTAACATTATAGACAAGATAAGGCCTGCCGCTTATATCCAGAACAACCTTTGCCAAAGTTTCGTCCATCGGCACGGATGATTCACCATAACGTTTTATCCCTTTTTTATCCTCTAACGCGTCTTTTACCGCCTCTCCAAGACAAATACCAATATCTTCCACCAAATGATGATCCCCCAATTGAATATCTCCCAACGCCTCAATTTCTAAATCAAACAACCCATGTTTGGCAAATAATTCCAACATATGGTTGATAAAAGGAACCTGTGTTTTAATTTTATATTTTCCTGTTCCCTCCAGATTTAAAAAAAGCTTGATATTTGTTTCGCTCGTAATTCGTTCAACCTCGGCTATTCTTTTTTTCATTTTAGATCCTCCCAGTTCTGTCATTTCCGCGAAAGCGGGAATCCAGTGGCAGTTGCTTCTTTCCTGATTCCCTGAATGACTCAAATTTACCAAACTCAAATAAACATGTTATCTCATTTTTTCGACAAAGCTTGCGAAATTCTGCTATTTGCATAAAATATTCAGACTTTACTGGTTAACATATCATTTTAGTCTTGCGGCCATATTGCTAACAGCGTCCACATAATATTTACTGTGGTTATAGGTGGCTATCACTTTTTTTTCTTCTTCTTTCGTCAACCCATTTTTCCATCCATTTCCTTTTAAATAATTGGCTATACTTGCCATCGCGTCGCGATGGTCAAAAAGGTCAACCTTTCCATCCTCGTTGCCGTCCACCGCATAATTAAAAAAACTTGAGGGAATAAATTGAGCAAGTCCGAACGCTCCCGCGAATGAACCTTTCACGCTATAAGGATCTAAATTATCATCCCGCACATATTTTAAAAAATATTTTAACTCGCTGTATGCCCAGTCAGATTTTTTCTTAACCTTCCGCGCGACATCTTCACGGGAAAGCTTCTCCATGTCAGTTAATACCGCGTCATTTCGGTACTTTTTATAAATATCGTCTATGGATTCCTGCGTATTAGAAGCCGCCATACTCGAATAAATATTTATCACCCTATATTTTCCGGTATATGAGCCAAGCTTTGTCTCGACCATAAGGATAGAACAAATTATTTCAGGAGGCACATTATATTTACCGTAAAGCTCAATTAAAAATTCATTATTTTTTGATATGTAACGCTTAACCTTCTTAATAACCGAATTTTTATTAAATTGAACATAATTGGACCCACTTTCACTCTGTTTTACGTTAATTGTAATTATATAAGAGATATACTCGCTATAAGACCGGCTGTATACTTTTTCAATAAATTCCGGATCAAACCCATCTTTAATCAAATTTTGCTTCAATGTTTCGAATACATTAGATTCCGCAGAAACAAAAGGCAGCTTAAAAATAAAAAGAATCAATATTAAATATATTATTTTTTTAGACATTGCGTAATTATATACTATTTTAAAATATTTTTAATATAATTTTGAGATTCTTACATTGCCCCTGCCCCGGGTATGTGCTGGAACTTTTTCGGGGCATTATCCATTTTGAGCTTCCGCAAAATAAATAATGTATCCGTTTAAATCCTTAATTACAAATTCATCCGCACCATAAAAGGTTTTGTGCATGTCTTTTACAATTTCCACGTTATTTTTAATTTTCTCATAAAAACCTTTTACATCTTGAATACTGATATACAAAGTGAATGTGCCTCCAATGTTTAATCCCTTAAAGTCTGGCAATTCTTTAACCAGGCTGTCATCTCTTTGAAGCATAATTTCAACATCATCTTTTTTCAGCATTGCCCAAGTTAAAATTGAATTATCAAAATTTCCCATTTTTACTTCTTTGTTTTCATCAACCCCCATAACAAATTCAAACTCTAATTTTTGTTTATAGTAGTCAGTTGTTTTGTTTACATCTTTTACCATAATATTTGGTGTAAGTTTTTTAAACATATTAATTTCCTCCTTTTTATTAGCATTATTTTTACATCCACATAAAGATACCAACAAAATTAAAAAAATTATTATCCCTTTATTTTTCAGGCATCTATTTTTTTTAAACGCAAATATATTAACGAATAAACCAGCAAAAGATTTATCCAACTGGCCAGCGAAAAACCCAATGCCAATCCCAGCACCCGAATATCTTCTGTTCCCAAAATACCAAAAAAATCAAAAATAAATTTACTTGTCCAGTTCATCGAACTCAACAATCGGACAAAGAAAAAACTCGCAAGGACATCAATAACAATGCTTACAATATTAATAATAAGCGGAGTTATGGTATCCTGCAATGAATAAAATGCCTTTAAAAAAAGCGGTATCAACCCCTGGGGCAAAAGGCCTAAGCAAAAACAAGACAAAACAGCAGAAGTCATCGTCGTTTCTTTGCTTAAAAATTTTCCGGTAGAAAGAAGCAATGTGACTATCGGCTGGCTGAAAATAAAAAGAATTATACCGGCAGGCAAAATGAAACAGAGAATTCTAAAGCTTGTTTTAGCAAGATTTCTTCTAAATTTTTTATAATCCTTTTCGGCCGCCGCCGCCGAAAGATGCGGAAACGCAGCCGCCGCCAAAGAAACACCAAAAAGCCCCAGCGGAAGGGATTGTATATTATTTGCTAAATTAAAAATAGCAATGCTTCCTCCTTTTAAAATGGATCCAAAAATATTCGCGATCAAGATACTGACCTGCGAAAGATCCATCGAGATAATCCGCGGAAGAAAAAGCCTGATAAATTTTTTTATACCCTTACCATTAAAATCGATAATTTTTTGATAACGGTAACCCAAATTTTTTACCGCGGCAAACTGAATCAGCATATGAAAAAACGCGCCTAAGATTACCCCAAAAGCCAGTCCATTAATACCAAAATTCGGCGCTAAAACAATTACCCCAAAGATTATGCCGAGGTTATAAAGAAGCGGCGCGAAAGAAATAACGATAAACCTCTTAAAACTTGTAAGCATACTTCCAAACACACTGCTGATACTGAAAAAAAATGGGGAAAAAAGCATAATGCGCGTCATTATCACCGTACCGGCATATTTTTCTCCCGAAAAACCAGGCACAATCAAGCGTAAGACATAAGGCGCAAAAAGTATAAGGCCAAGGCATCCCGCTCCCATACAAAGAAATACCGTATTCAATATGGTATTCGCGAATTTTAGACCATCGTCGCCGATTTTTTGCTTTTCTCCATTCTGGATATAGCCCGTAAAAACCGGAATAAAAGCGACAGAAAGAGTCCCGAGAATGAAAAGGTTATAGAAAAAGTCAGGTATCTGGAATGAAGCATAATAGATATCGAGCGCTTCGCCCGCGCCAAACTGGTTGGCTAAAAGGCGGTCGCGGACTAATCCCAGCATTCTGCTTAAAAGCGCGGAAAACGCCAGAATAGCTCCGCCCACGCCGATTGAATTTGTTTCCTTATTCAACAATTTTTTAAACATAAACATTAATTATACCATCAAAATTAATTACCATTAATTAAATATCCTTAAAAATTTAATCAAATTAATGTATAATAGCGGTATATGGAACCTAACGGACAAACGCGGAACAGAGATGTTAAACGTATATTATTTGTCACATTAATTTTAAACTGGCTGGTGGCATTAGCAAAAATAGTTTACGGCATTTACACCGGTTGTATGAGCATGACTGCGGATGGTATCCACTCTTTAACCGACGGAGTGTCAAATATTATCGGATTAGTTGGAATAAATATCGCGTCAAAGCCTAAAGACAAAGACCATCCATACGGCCATAAAAAATATGAAACGTTTGCTTCTCTGGCCATTGCGGGATTATTAGCAATTGTATGTTTTAATTTGATAAAAGAAAGTATAAACCGTTTTCTTAATCCAACTATCCCTCAAGTCGACTTAAAAAGTTTTATCATAATAATTAGCACGATGATCGTTAATTTTTTAGTTATGAAATATGAATATAAAAAAGGCAAACAGTTAAAAAGCGATGCTCTTGTGTCAGATTCAATGCACACAAAATCAGATATATTCACATCGTTATCAGTTATTGTTACATTAATCGCGATAAAACTGGGTTATCCAATACTGGACCCCATCGCCACAATTATTATATCATTATTCATCGCGAACACGGCGTATGCAATAATAAAAAACAGCTCAGATGTACTATGCGATACTGCGGTGATTGATGAGAAAAAAATAAAAAGCATTGTCCTGAATATCAGTGGAGTAGAGACATGTCATAAGATAAGAACACGCGGCAGGCCGGATGATATATATTTGGATTTACATATTCAAATAAATCCGGATACACAGATAGATGAAGCCCATGAGATAAGCAATGCAATTGAAGCCGCGATTAAATTTAACATAAAAGAAATAACAGATGTGGTTGTCCATATGGAACCGGTAGGAGGAAAATAATGGCGCATATTATTCCATTTCGAGGTATTTTATATAATCAAAAAAAAGTTAAAGATTTAAGCAAGGTGGTAACACCTCCCTATGATGTCATTTCACCCAAAAGACAGGATGAATATTATAAAAAATCTCCTTATAATATCGTCCGACTAGACCTTGGGAAAGAAATCAAAGGTGATAATTCAAAAAAGAATAAATATACCCGCGCGGACTGTTTTATTAATGAATGGCTGGAAAGAGATGTCCTTTCCCGCGACGAGGTTCCTGCTTTTTACTTTCATACGCATACTTATTACTTGAAAAATAATCTAAAGAAAGTACGTTCAGGGTTTATCTCATTGGTTAAAATAGAAGATTTTGAAAACGGTGTGGTTTTACCGCACGAAAAAACATTTAAAAAAATTACTTCAGACCGTTTAGAAATTTTAAGGCGCTGCGAAACCAATCTAAGCCAGATTTTTGCCCTTTACCCGGATAAAACAAATAAAATCAACAAGCTTTTTAATGCCAAGCTTAACAAACCGGCAGTTAAATTAATCGACGAAGAGGGTTCGGTACACCGGCTCTGGAAGATTACGGATACAGATACAATTAAAAAAATCCAAAAGGATATAGAAAAAAAGCCGCTTTTTATCGCTGACGGCCATCATCGTTATGAAACTGCGTTAAATTACCGCAATGGAAAAAGAATCAAAGATAAAAAAACCACGGGCGGAGACCCCTATAATTATGTGATGATGTATCTTTCCAATATGGATGATGTCGGATTGACTATTTTGCCCACGCACCGTTTACTAAGAGATTTTTCACCTTTTGAAATGAGCGAATTGGAGCAATACTTCTCAGTCAAAAAGCTTCCTTTTAAAAATGAAAAACAAAAGGCGTCTCAATTAAAAACATTAATTAATCGAATGGGGAAAAAAGGCTTTAAAAGGCACCTTTTCGGATTATATCTTTCCGGAGAGAAAACATTTTTGCTCCTTGACTTAAAAGATTGTAACCATATTTTGGAAAAACTGGAGCACGGGAAACCAACGGAATGGGCTGAACTTGATGTGGTTATCCTGCATTATATTTTAATCCACACCATCTTTAAGACGAAAGAAGAAGATATATCTTATATCGCCGATACTGAAACCGCGTGCGGGAAAGTCGACCGAAAAGAGGCTAAAGCGGTTATTCTGCTCAATCCTACCAAAATATCTCAGGTTAAAAAAATCGCGTCTTTAGGTGAAAAGATGCCGCACAAATCTACATATTTTTACCCAAAAATCCTTACAGGGCTTGTGATTAACACATTAAAAAGTTATTAAACACCATCAATCTAATATGCGTCTATCATACTCTAATCGAGACCAAGCTGGGACAAAACCAAATTTTTTGTAAAAAGGATAAACATCTTCATTCCCAGCTAAAACAATGATAAATTTAGATTTGACATCAAACTTATCCATCCATTTCAACGATCGTTTCATTAAGAAATTCCCAACACCATGATTTCTATATTTTTTTGATATAAAAATAGAATCTATTTCGCCAACCCCTTCTCTATCAATTGTAGAAACACAATAGGCAATATAAGTTCTGGAATTTGATAACTTTGCCAAATCTACTCGAAGTTTTCCTTTTTCCGATTTTTTTATTAAAATTGATTTTCTCCATTCGAATGTCCTTTCCGATATAGATTCTAAAAAGTGAAGCGAAACTTCCACGTGGTGTTTTTTTAATTTATTCCACAAGGGAGCAACCTTATCTAAAAGTTCTTTCCCTCCTGATATATATTCAATATTACGCATTTTTTTACACATAACGCCAGAAATAAGCCTCGCCGCTATTTGGCGTCGGCTTTATTGACTCGAACGATTTAATAGACGCAATTCTTTTTAATTGCCTTATTGGTTAAAAATTGTATTAATTAAAATATATCTTGTCAAGACAAAAAGTTACTTTATAATATCAAGGAATATGAAATTTTTACAAAAATCCATAAAAATATTTTTTTCTAGTTTTGTCATAATATTCCTGCTTTGTTTTATGGTTTTTTTCATATTTATACTCCCCAATGACCATAGGGTAAAATCACAAAAATTTAATTTATCGCCAATCAGACAAAAAAGAATTATTACATATAATCTCATTGATTTAAGCCCAAAGGCAAAAATTAAGCATAAAAATTATAATGAACAATACCAAAAATTTATAAAAAATTATTCCCATGTTAATGACAACCGGGATTATCATTTAATCCCTGAAAATATGCATGTTTCTTTAGGCTGGTATCCCTTAAAAATAGTCCACCAAAATTCTTTGTTCGCGCCGCCCGCAACAACCATCGCTTATGCATTGACTCTTCCGAAAAATAAACCGCGGCTGGAATTTTCATGCGGCGTGATAAACAAACCGTCTGAATTTATTGTAAAAATAATTGATTCTCAAAACAAGGAACATAATATTTTGCAGGAAAGAGTTAAGCCCTTAAAAAAGTTCCCCTATCAACACAGAGATAAATTCAACAAAAAATTTTATCAGTATTTCAATGTGCAAATGGAAGACCGCGACAGCAAATGGCATGAATACAAAGTGGATTTGGCTATGTTTGCCGGCCAAAACATAAAGCTTGTATTGGAAACAAATGGAAACGGCGGATCTGCTGGGAGCCCTGCTTTTTGGGCAAATCCAATAATTACGGAAGAAATCAATAATTTGCCGCAAAAAACAAATTTGATTTTTATTATAATTGATTCTCTTCGCAAGGATGCGGTGGGTGTAAAAAATTTAACGCCGAACCTTGATAAATTAGCCGGCGAAGGGGTAAGTTTTGAAAAGGCAATCGCTAACGGCAATATGACTAAACAATCTGTCACGTCTTTTTTGACATCAAAACTTCCTTTTGAATTAGGCGAGATTTCTCTGGAATATGTGTCAAGCGAAGAAAGCCGAAACAATTTTTATAAGTCAAACATTCCCACATTGGCAACAATTTTAAATAAACATGGCTATTACACAGGTTCAATTGGAACTGTTTCATTACTTACTGATGGCGCCGGCTTTGGGGTTGATTTCGGTTTTAACGATGTTAGAATCATTGAACGCTATGGTTATAGCAATGTGTATGTCACAAACGAGGCCATAAACTGGATAAGCCGGTATGGAGATAAACCGTTCGGCCTGCTTGTTTATTATGACGCGCCACACGGCCCCTACAAGCCTCCGTTCAGGTATTTCTGGAAGGCGCGCAAAACATTCAATGAATTTTCCAGTGAAAAATGGTACCGGACACTATATGAAGCTGAAGTGATTTATACCGATCTATATATTGCCAAATTACTTGAGGCAGTAGACAAACTAAATTTGGCAGAGAATACTTTAATTGTAGTTTTAAGCGACCATGGAGAGAATTTGGCGCTGCATAAATTACCCGGCAGCAATAAAACAGTTGTTTTCCACGACCATGGGATTTCCCTAAAAGATGATGATGTCCATGTCCCGCTGATTATGCGTCTGCCAGGAAAAATTTCGAAAGACATTAAGGTAAATCAGACTGTTCAGCTGCTGGATTTAACGCCAACCATATTTGATCTATTAGAAATAAAAACATCTGAGCAATTTACAGGGAAAAGTATTATTAATTCCTTGCTACTTGACCCTTGCCCCTTGCCCCTTAATGAAACTATCTTTATGCGAGGCAGGTTTAACAAAGGCATTCGAGTCAAAGACAAATATAAGTACATCCGCAACTTTGGCGTATATGATAAACGCGGCAAAAAAATGCAGACTTTTATTCCGGAAGAGTTATACGATTTAGAAAAGGATACACAAGAAAAAAATAATATCATTGATCAGGAAATATTAGTCCGCCGGGAGATGCGGAAAATATTGGACGGATTTGAACCGGATCCTGAAGAAAACATAATAAAATTTTCTAATCCGGAAAATAAAAAAATCAAAGGAGAAATAATCGCTGACGGAAAATTTGAAAGCTATTCGTTAGATGGACAGGGTGAAATCTCGGTAAAACTAAATATTCTGGAATTCAATATTACCGGCAAAAACGCAACAATTAATTTTGTAACTAATCCGTATAATGCCCAATTGAAAATAAGTATAAAACAATCATGCCCAAATTTTAATCCCCCTATTTCCCCCTTTGAAAAAGGGGGATTAAAGGGGGATTTTCAGGTATCAAAACTCCTGATTGGAAATTACGGGCTGCCGATTTTAAAACCGGAACAAAACAAATTAACGCAGGAAGATTTCTATTTAATGAAAGGCATCCCGCCTTCGCTGCCAGCCGGTGAAAAATTGCAAATATACTGGGGCAGAGAGGCAAAATACAAACTTGAATCGGAAAAGCAAAAAAACGTAACCGGCGCGTTCAAAGACATGCTTGCCGACTGGGGATATTTAAGTGAACCGACAAAAAAGTAAACTAGCATTATTAAGCTGCCTGTTTGGCGCTGGGACATTTGGTTTATTCTACCTTTTCTGCATTTTAGACCAAAAAGGATTTTCTTATATGGGGGTAAAAAGCAATGAGGGAAGCAATATTATTACCCGCTATTTTTTGTCCACTGTTGTCCTTTCACAATTAAAAATTTTATTTGTTTATCTTTTAATAGGCGCAATATTTGGAATATTGGTATTTATTTTTTGGTCAATTATTCTGCCTAAAAGATGTTTTGATATAAAATTACGTTATAAATTTTTAGTATTGTTTGTCTCCTTATTACTTTTAGAAACCTTTTTTCTCGCAAGAAATATCTTGAAATATCCCGCACTTTACAGCGAATTTTTCTATGAGCGCGGAGGCGTAAGGAAATCATTCGAATTGTTTATTACCAATAATTCCCCCCCCGCAAAAATCCCACTGAATCCCCCTATATCCCCCTCTGATAAAGGAGAAACAGAATGTCCGAATATTATTATAATAGGCGCGGATTCATTGCGGCAAGATCATATTAACAGCGATATTACACCAAATATATTTTCGATAGCCAAAGACGGAATGAATTTTACAAACTGTTTTGTTTCACTGCCGCGCACCCTGCCCCAATGGATAACATTTTTTAAAAGCCGGTATCCTGCGGAACACGGTGTCCGAAATATGTTCCCTGATAAATCACTGCGCGAGCATGAAATCGGTTCATTCCCGGATATCCTGCGCCGGAATGGTTATACTAACGCGGTTGTAAGTGATTTCGCGGGCGATGTCTTTTCCCGTCTAAATATTGGATTTGATATAGTGAAAACACCCTACTTTAATTTTAACACGCTGATTGAACAACGCGGATTGGAAATTCACTACTTGCTTTTGCCGTATATCACGAATTACTGGGGAAGAAAAGTATTTCCTGTCCTAAAAGAATTTGCCAATAACGCGGACCCGTTTTTACTGGAAAAAGAGGTAGAGGACACAATTTTAAAAATTAAGAAAAATAAATTTTTTCTTACGGTGTTTTTCTCAACCGCCCATTTCCCATACGCGAGTTGTTACCCTTACTATAATTATTGGACGCCAAAAAATTATCAGGGCGCGTATAAATATTATAAACCCAATATACCCGGTGAATCTGTAATTTTGCCTGAAGAGGATTTGGCACAGATACGCGCGCTTTATAAACAGTCGGTATCCTGTATTGACGATGCTGTCGGAAGGCTCCGCCTTTTTCTGAAAAAGCAGAACCTGGATAAAAATACGATAATTGTCGTTTTAGCCGACCATGGCGAACAGCTTTATGAAAACGAATGGGGACAGGGGCATGGAGAACATCTGCGAGGACGTTCAGTTCTAAATATTCCTTTCATAATTTATGATCCTCGTGAAAAATTTAAAAATAACCGTATCAGCGAATTGGTTAGAGACATTGATTTTGCCCCTACTTTGCTAAACCTTTTATCTCTGTCAGTTCCTAAAACGATGGAAGGGGTAAACCTTTTGCCATTAATGCGGCAGGAGACTGAAAACTTAAATCTAACAACTTATGCCGAAACCGGATTATGGTTTACAAACAAAGGGGATAATTTTTACCAAAGACAAAGGATAATGTATCCGGATATTATTGAGCTTGGAACAATCGATACTGAATATAATAATGAAGTCATAATCAAACCTGAATACCGCGATTTAACCAATATCGCCAAGCATCGGATGGTTTATGACGGACGATATAAACTTATTTATATCCCAACCCGGGAAAGTGTGTTTTTTGAGTTATATGACACTAAAAAGGACCCTGATGAACTTGAAAATATAGTTGATAAAAATCCACAAAAGGCTGTTGAATTAAAAACAAAACTTTATACATGGATCGAGAAAGACAAAAATGGTTTATGGAGAAATGACTACTTTATACCCTGTCCGTAGGCTCGTTAAAACCCTAAACGCTAAATCCTAAACTCTAAACAAACTCAAAATTACAAACTCAAAATAAAATTCAAACTATACTGTTTTGAGTTTTGGGTTTGTTTAGTATTTCGAGTTTCGAGTTTAGGGTTTTATCCATTTATAATATGCTGTCCAATTCTTCAGTTAATTCCAGTATGCCTTTGATTTCATTTACATGCCCTTTTGTTTCAGCCTGACGCGCTTCTAAATAAACGCTCTGAATAAATAATGTTATTGTTTCTTTTAAATCATCCATGGATTCATCTTGAAAATCATCCCAGCCGGCATAAAGCTGCGTTATAAGATTAGTCTTCGTCTCTTCGTTGTTTTCAAATACTATTTCAATTGCGTACTTCAATTCCGAAAAATAATCTTCCGGAGTTTTTATCTCCAATTCCCATGAAGTTAATTCTAAATCAATCGGATAAGTGGAATTGTCAGGAATAAAAACAAACGGTAAAATCAAATCCTCTCTCTCGTCAAAAATGCCGCGATTCTCTAAAAAATACGCATTTATTGGTTCCATAGCATCTTTATCTTTCAAAACCATTTTTTCTTCGCCATTCCATGTCCAAATAGAAGAAAAACTGTCATCAACCTTAATTTGAAATGACGGTCGAATGTCCAGCGGTTTTTCAGAATAAAGTTTGTAGACTAACGATTTTTTATTGTTAGTAAGTCCTTTTCTTAAAAATTCCGGGAAAGGATCCCGCTCTTTAAAACCATCGGGATAATCAGTGTAACATGCAGATAACTTTTCCTTCGCATCAGTCTTTATATTTATTGGAGTGCCCGCCAGTTTAACAGCTATAAAAATATGCTCGTCTTTTTGGATTTGCACGGTTGGGTCTAATAAAACAAAACATTCCTTCATGGATTCGTCATATTCAATAATACCCCGTGTTTTTTCATACAGGCTGTCGTCACATACCAATAATTCCTGGTCATCTTCGAGTGGAACTCCCATCTTTATTCCTATCCGGCTTAGTTCAAATAAATCATGGCTTACTATCTCCTGAACAACCCATGTTTTATCTTTAATTACCTCCAATAACTCATCATCTTCTCCGCCGTTGCCGGTATTTAAAACATACTGTTCGGATAGATCCTGCTTTATATTATCCAATTCAAATTTAATTTCTTGTACTTTAAAATATTTTCTATACGGCAATTTTATATTTATCGTTAACGACTGAGCCGGTTCAATTCTTATTTTTTCCGCATCTTTAGACCCAATAATTTCTTTTGCGTAGTATCGCGAACACAAAATAAATATCATGATCAAACAGACCGCTAATTTTTTCACTCACACCTCCCGTTTCTATTATATGGAAAATTGTATCACAAATTAAGCGAGTTTTAAATTGTTTTGTCTGCAAAACGCTTGACTTGTAATAAATATGAGTCTAAAATCTGACCAATTCGATACGAGTTCTTAATATTTACGAACTTCGCATATTAATTGTTCGAGCGCAACTTGTTCCGGTCTTGGCGCGAAAATCGTGCCAGTCCAGTTCAAATTCGCTCAACTCGCCGTTGTCAGAGAAATTTTAGAAAATAAAATTAGTATTTAAAAGATATTTGCAAATAATAAAATAAAAAAAATTAAGACTTCAATTTATTACTTTTTTATAGAAAATTATAAGATTAAGTGCTATAATTAGACGGTAAGATAAATGACATTAGGAGGAATTAGTATGAATAAAGAAGAAATTAAAGAAAATTTTGAGAAATTCAATATTCCCAAAAAAGATATTCCA
>JBDROR010000121.1:0-24447 GCA_043809805.1 bacterium | reverse complement strand
ATGCGCCAGCTAGCCTTATTTCCTCATTATGCGAAAGTTTATGAATTATCTCAGGAAGTTTACAGTGTAATTTTGGGTGATGATTTAGTTAGAATGCATCCAACAGAAATGAATTATTTGTCTCATTTAACTTTCCAATATGATTTTTATCAAAGATTAATTAATAAAAGAATGCTCCAATACGAATTTAAAGATCCAAGACGTGGGAAGAAAAGGGAAGGTAGTGTTATTGTTTGTATTGATACGAGTTTATCCATGCGCGGGAAACAGGAAATAAACGCGAAAGCTGTCGCGTTAGGGCTCTTAGAGATTGCCAGATCTGAAAAGAGAAATTTTATTGGAATATTATTTGGGCAAAGGGGCAAGGTGCGGACATTTATTTTTGACTGGGAAAATGTTGAAATATTTAAAACTAATGGAAGTATTATTAGGTTAAATTTCTTGGAAGGCCTTTTTGAATTCGCGACAACGTTTATGGGCGGAGCCACGGATTTTGAAACTCCGTTAAAAACCGCTTTAAGTTTTAAAGAAAAACCATCATTTAATGATGCTGATTTAGTATTTATTACAGACGATTTATGCAGTTTAAGCAATGGATTTTTGCGAGATTTTAATTCAATCAAAAAAAAGAAAAATTTACGGTCTTACGGTATTTTAATGGGGGAAAAATTTCAAAAATCCGACGTTATGAAAAAATTTTGTGATGAAGTAATAAATTATCATGAAATAAATGATGATGCCGCTAAAAATATTTTTGAAAAGGTTAATGCGGAAATCCAGTAAGCTAGTCACCAGTGGGGAGTTGTTATCCCGAGTGAAGTGCTGTCATTCCGAACGAAGTGAGGAATCTGTCCATGGGTGGGGATCGGTTCTCGGAGGACGGCGAAAACCAAAAGTCAAACACCAAATTGCGAGAAAGATTTCTCCCTTCGGTCGAAATGACAAAAGTGGTCGGTCGAAATGACAAAAAGTGTACGGTCGAAATGACAGTTATAACGAGCGACGAATTGAGAATTTAAGGTTTTGTCTGTAAGGCTAAAAAATGAATAATGTCAGAAAAATACTTCTTATTCATCTCCGAAGAATCGGTGATATTTTATTATGCACTCCTTCTATAAAGGCAATCAGGGAATATTATCCATGTTCAGAAATTACTTTCTTAACCGAAGAGCCTTTTTATGACGTTTTAAACGGAAATCCATATCTGGATAATATTGTTTTACTTCAGGAAGAAGAAAAAAAAGATATTGGGAAATATGTTAAATTTCTGCGAAAAATTCGCGGCATGGGATTTGATTTAATAATTGATTTTTATGGAAATCCGCGCAGCAGTTTGATTAGTTTTGTCAGCGGCGGGAAATATCGAGTCGGGTTTGATTATCCATTAAGGCAATATTTTTATAATGTTCGTGTCCCGTTAGACGCGAATAATCGTTATGTAGCCCAGGTCAAATTCGATCTTTTACGGGCAGTGGGAGTTTATCCCAAAGATGAAAATTTGAACATTTTTATTCCCAATGATGTAAAGGCAAAAGTTGAAAATTTTCTTAAAAAAGAAGAAATAAACAATTATGAGAATTTGATTGCTTTCAGTCCAACAAGCCGCAGGCAGTCGAGAAGATGGCTGCCTGAACGATTCGCGGAACTGGGAGATAGATTGATTAAGTCGGGAAAGAAAGTAATTTTTATCTGGGGGCCCGGAGAAAAAGAATATATTGATTCAATTATTAATTTAATGAAGCAAAAACCAATTATTCCTTTTGAAACTACGATTAAGGAAACAGCTGGAATTTTAGAAAAATGCCAGGTTTTAGTTACAAATTGTAATGGAAGCAAGCATTTAGCGGTAGCAGTTGGGACCCCAACTATATGTTTATGTGAACCGAGCGAGGTTCCCTGCTGGAATCCCGTGAGTGATATGCATTTGGCTGTTTCTAAAGATGTTTCTTGCGCCGGATGCGCGAAAAATGAAGATTGTCCGGATATGAAGTGCATGAAATTAATAACAGTTGATGAAGTTGAAACGGCTGTAAAAAGGATGTCGCTGGTCGCTAGTCGCTAGTCGCTCGTGGGGAGTTGTCATTCCAAGTAGGGGCGACCCTATGTGGTCGCCCTGGAGAGGAGGGCCGCCTGCCCCTACGAGGAAAGATTTCTCCCTTCGGTCGAAATGACAAGATGGTCGGTCGAAATGACAAATTGTGTGGTTGGGTTGTCATTCCGAACGAAGTGAGGAATCTTATACTAGGTTTAATTCTCACTTTGTTCGAAATGACAGATGGGCAGGGTAAAACAAAATTTACTGCCTTTGTTAAGTTCGCTTTCCACCCATATTGAACATCCGTGAAGCTCGACGATTTTTTTAACAATTGATAATCCAAGGCCTGTTCCTTGATATTCTTTACTTGTGTTTACTCTATAGAATTGGTCAAATATTTTGACGGCGTCATCGCGGGATATACCGATTCCATCGTCAATAATAGCTAATTCGGCAAACTGCCGGCTGATTTTTTTTGCGGAAAGGGTGATTTCTCCGCCAACGGGCGTGTATTTTATAGAATTTCCGATTAGATTGGTTAAAACCTGAATAATTTTGTCATGGTCGATAAATAAAGGGGGAATATCCTGGTTTATGTTAATATGGAATTTCATATTTTTCTTTTGTAAAAGAGGTTCCAGAGTAGTATGAGCAATATTTACAAGCTCGTTTAAATTAGTATTTTGTCGTTTCAATCCGTGTTTCTTAGATTCAATCCTGGCTAAATCAAGAAGGTCGCCAATAATATTATTCAAGAAATCTATTTTTCTATCCGCGATGTCCAAACCGTGAATTTGAGTATCGTTTAATTTACCCATTTTGCCGTTTTTTACAAGTGAAATATGCGCTTTAATAACTGTCAATGGTGTGCGTAATTCATGCGAAACTATGGAGACAAATTCACTTTTAGCGTTGCTTAATATTTCAAGTTCTTTATTTTGTTTTTGCAGTGTCTGATTGGTTGATTGAAGTTCGTCTTCTCTTAATTTTACAAGTTTGGACATAGCGTTAAATTTGTCTGCTAATTCGCCAATTTCATCCCGAGTTTCTATAAATATTTCTTTTCCGTATTCTCCCTTGCCAATTTCAAACGCTTTTTTAGTTAAAATAATAATTGGATCTGTAAGCTTATTCGCAAGATAAAAGGAAATAATAATACTCACCATAAGGCTTAAAATAATAAACCAGAATAAAATAGTTTTAGCGTTATTAGCGAATTCAATCGCGGATTCCGACTGAGAGATAGTCAGCCGGGAGCTGACTACAGAAAGGCTGTAATAAGCAATACTTCCAACAATACTTGTAATAAATACCACAGCCAGGAATCCGATCGTCAATTTTTGGGCAATATTAAGTTTCACCCGGGAATCCCCTTATCTTTTTAACTGTTATTTCAACCTTACGATTTGTCATTTCGACTACACACTTTTGTCATTTTGACTACATTCTCTGTCATTTCGAGCAAAGCGAGAAATCTTTCCTAAATTGAAGCCAAGTATAAGATTCCTCACTTCGTTCGGAATGACAACCCGACCGAATAATTTTGTCATTTCGACCGAAGGGAGAAATCTTTCTTGAATTGGACGGCAAATTTAAGATTTCTCGCTTCCGCTCGAAATGACAGTACGGGCACGGCATGACGTGCCCGTACTGTAGCACGCCCCTTTAGGGGCGCTCTGAATCCACGGGGCTAAAGCCTGTGGCTGCATATTATAGCATATGTTTTTCTGCCCCTTGACATAAATTAATAATTAAGCTATATTACCGGGCATTAATGAACCCCGCCCCTCCTAATGATAAAGGAAGGATTAGGGGAATTAGTTAAGTTAAAGATACCATGAGGAGGGGCGGGGTGAATAGGATAATGAATTGTTATTTTGATGTTATTTCTAAAAGAAGGAGAGGTTTACTCTCCTTCTTTATTAGGGTTATCTTATTTGGACTGTCCGTATTATATAGTTTGTTCCTTGAGATTAGAAATATTTTTTATTTAACAGGGTTATTAAAAACAAATAAGCTGTCTGTTCCTGTGATAAGTGTGGGGAATATAACATTGGGCGGAACAGGTAAGACGCCGTTTATAATTTGGTTGGCTGAATTTTTAAAAAATGAAAAACGCGAAGTTGGAATATTGACCAAGGGTTATGGAAGGAAAAATAAAAATTCAGATGTAATTCTTTCAAAAAATAATGGAATCTCGGATTACAATATAACTGGAGATGAACCTCTGCTCATAAAGAGCCATATTGCCGCAGAAATCCCAATAATTATAGGATCAAACAGAGCAAAAACGGGTTTATTGTTAGAAGAAAAATTTCAGACTGAAGTTATTCTTTTGGATGACGGATTCCAGCATGTTTCATTAAAAAGGGATTTAAATATAGTTGTAATTGACGGATTAAATCCCTTTGGTAATTTTAAAGTGTTCCCTGCCGGTATGTTGCGGGAAAAAATAAATAATTTAAAAAGAGCGGATATTTTTCTTATTACAAAAGTAGATTTAATTTCTGCGGCGGGAAAAAATAAAATTGTTGATTTTATAAAAAAAATAGTGACTAATGCGGTTGTCCTTGAGGGAATTTTTCAGGCGGAAAAGTTTGTAAGCTTAAATACGAAAAAAGAGTATCCGGTTGAATATGCCGCGCGGAAAAAATGTATAGCCTTCTCCGGCATTGGGAATCCCGATAGTTTTTTAAAGACGCTGAAAAATATTAATATTTCAATTTTAGATTATATAATTTTTCCTGACCATTATTCATTCCGGGAAAGAGATGTGAATGAAATATTTGAACGAGGGAGAATAGTGAATTCCGATCTAATTCTTGCAACGGAAAAGGATGGAATAAGGTTTAGTGGTTTAGGCGATAGAAAATGGAAAAATGATATTTTGTTTCTTTCTATAAAATTAAAGATTGTGGTTGGAGAAGAAATTCTGAAGGAAAGAATAAGGAAAATATTAGAATGAACCCCGCTCCTCCTTGTGTTTTTAACGTGCTTGGAGTGGTAGGGTGGCTATTAAAAGTTAATAATTAGGAGGGGCGGGGTGAAAAAAATCCGTTATTTTTTGGAATATTTAATTGTTTGTTTTATTGCTATAATAGCGCGAATACTTCCCGTAAAAACGGCAATATTTTTTGGTGAAACCTTGGGGAATATTGTCTATTATTGTATGCCGATTAGGAAGAAAACGGTTTTAGCTAATCTCTCAATCGCCTTCGGGAAGGAAAAATCTCTCAATGAGATAAAAAAAATATGTAAAAATTGTTATAGAAATTTAGGGATGTCTTTAATTGAGTTTTTTCGATATCCTAAATATACTAAGGAAAATTTTTTAAAATATGTTAAAATAGAAAACGAGGGATATCTTAAATCTTCGCTTTTAAAAGGCAAGGGTGTAATAATCATTGCGGGGCATTTTGGGAATTGGGAGTTTTCCGCGGCTGCGGTCGGCCTTAGCGGTTATCCTTTAAGCCAGGTTTCTAAAAATCTTCATAATTATTATTTAAACAGAATTGTTTTAAAATATAGGAAAGACAAAAATATTAATGTGATCGGCTTAAAAATGGAGGTAAGGGAAATAATACGCGTTTTAAAGCGAAATGGTATTGTCGGAATCGCGGATGATCAGGAAGCAAGACTGCATGGTTTGTGGGTTGATTTTATGGGAAAAGAGGCTTTAACTGCAAGAGGGCCGGTGGTTTTTGCGAGGAAGTTAGGATCTCCGCTTGTCCCTTGCTTTGTTGTCCGCCAAAAAGATAAAATTACTCACAAGTTAGTTTTTGAAAAGCCGATAATAGTTGATTCATTGGATGATAAAGAATATTTATCTCAGTTCAATCAACTTCTTGAGAAATATGTAAGAATGTATCCGGAACAATATTTTTGGCTGCATAATCGTTGGAGAACAAGGAGATAGGAGGAACATGGATATTAAAAAAGTTGGCGTAATTGGTGCGGGCAAAATGGGTTCGGAAATAGCTCTTTGGATTGCCTATCATGGATTTTCTGTTGTTCTAAAGGACGTATATAAAGAAAATTTAGAAAAGGGATTGGGAAATATTGCTAATTTTGTTATGGATAGAAAAACTAAAGGCCGTATGGCCGAAGATGAAGCCAGAGCTATTTTATCCGGAATAAAAACCACTCTTGACTATAAAGATGTTAAAGACTGTGATTTAATTATAGAGTCGGTAATGGAAGATTTAGATATAAAAAGAGAGGTATTTTATGTCCTTGATAATATCTGCCGGGAAAATGTGATTTTTGCGTCTAATACCTCAGCTATTCCCATTAGTAAAATAGGGGCGGCAATTAAAAGAAAGGACAAAATATTAGGTTCTCATTTTTTTAATCCGGTTTTTCTTTCCCGTCTTATTGAAGTGGTGCCAATTTCTGAAACATCCGGCGAGACAATTAAAACGGTAACAGATTTTTTTGCTAAAGGCCTGAAGAAGAAAATAATTACGTCAAAAGACGGTGCCGGTTTTATAGTAAATAGGCTTCTGGTTCCTTTTTTAAACGAGGCTATAATACTTTTAGATGAGGGAGTCGCAACAAAGGAAGAAATTGACCGCGCCGCCCGGTTAGGTATGGGGATTCCAATGGGCCCTTTAGCCTTAATGGATAATTTAGGCCTGGATTTGTGTCTTAAAGTTGCTGATATTGTTTATGGTGAATATAAAAATGAACGATACAATGCGGTGGAAACTATTCGGAAGTTGGTTAAAGAGAATAAGTTGGGTGTGAAAACGGGAGAAGGTTTTTTTAAATATAAAATCCCCCTAAATCCCCCTTTCCCAAAGGGGGAATAAAAGGGGGATTTAAATGATTGGATATGACAATTAAGAAAATTTTAATTATTTTTTTGACAGTTTATTTTTTTACTGGAAATAATAAAATTGTTAACAGTGTTTATGCAAAAGATATTCTTAAAGTCGGGGAAAGGATGATATATGCTTTGAAATGGAATAGTATCAGGGTAGGGGCTAACATTGTTGAATTAGAAGGAATAGAAAAAATAAAGACTAATGACACATATCATGTTGTTTCGCAAACTTATACTCAAGGGATAGTTAATATTTTTTTTAGGGTTAAAGATCGCGTGGAAACATTTATAGATACCGAAACTTATTGTCCGTTGCTTTATAAGAAAGATATTAGAGAAGGAAATTATCGGAGAAAAGCTGTTTATGAATTTAATCATAATGATGGAACAGTAGATACGTTGGATGGGCGTTACGCGATACCAAAAGGAGTTCAAGACCCGCTTTCTATTTTAGCTTATTTTCGTTCTTTGGATATTAAAGTAGGCGATACAATCAACACAGAATATTTTTCAGGCTCGGAAACCAGAAATTTGTGGATAAAGGTTATAAAAAAAGAAATTGTTAATACGCCGTTAGGTGATTTTAATACAAATGTTGTTAGTTTTTCGGTGGGGAAACAGGAACGCAGCTATTTAAAAACTCAGGTCAATCTGTGGGTTTGGTTCACGGATGATGACAAAAAAATTCCTATTTTTGCAAAATGCAATACATCGTTTGGAGTTATAACAGGAACTTTGATTGATTATGTCGAAGGGGAATAGAAGGATAAAAAATGCCAAATCAAAAGAGACGAAAAAGTATCAGAAATATCGCTATTATCGCCCATGTTGATCATGGGAAGACTACATTGGTGGACGCGCTGTTGAGACAAAGCGGGGCCTATCATTTTAAAGATGGAGAGTCCACCATTATGGATTCAAATCCGCTTGAAAAGGAACGCGGGAGTACCATTTTTTCAAAAAATGGATCTTTTCGTTATAAAGATATACAATTTAATATTGTTGATACGCCCGGCCATGCTGATTTTGGAAGCGAGGTAGAGCGTATTTTAAAGATGGTGGATGGTGTGCTTTTGCTTGTTGATGCTTTTGAAGGGACGATGCCGCAGACTAAATTTGTTTTAAAAAAATAAATTGATATGCATCTTAAACAGATTGTTGTTATAAATAAGATTGACCGTCCTAATTCAAGGCCTCTTGAGGTTTCCGATATGACCTTTGATCTTTTTTGTGAATTAAACGCGACAGATGAACAGCTTGATTTTCCGATTGTTTTCGCGTCCGGCAGGGAAGGTATTGCCACATTGGATTTGGATGACGAGAGTAAGGATATGAAACCGCTTTTGGACACGATTCTACATCGCGTTCTGCCGCCGGTTGCTGATCCCGAAAAGCCTTTTCAAATGCTTATTACAATGTTGGATTATGATTCTTATATCGGCCGTATCGCGATCGGCCGTATTTCCCACGGTAAGATAACAACGGGAGATCAAATAGCGCTTGTCCAACATAATGGCGGCATTGTCCACGGCAAGGTAATCAAAATATTAAAATACCAGGGATTAAAAAGAATTGAGGCTAAAGACGCGGAAGCAGGCGATATTATTTCGATAGTTCCCGGCATTGAGGATATTAAGGTGGGCGAGACACTGGCATCTCCGGAAAATCCTCAGGCGCTCCCCACAATAAAAATTGATGAGCCTACAATTTCTATGAATTTTTCTCATAATACAAGCCCGATTGCGGGTAAGGATGGGGGAAGGTTTCTTACCTCGCGGCATATTCGGGAAAGACTGGAATACGAAAAAATGATGAATGTCGGAATAAAGATTGAAGAAATTGATAATGGGGAGAGATTCAAGGTCTCAGGACGAGGGGAACTGCATTTAGCTATTTTAATTGAGACGATGCGGCGTGAGGGATATGAGTTTGAGGTATCCCGGCCCAAGGTGATTTTAAAGAAAGTAGCAGGGGAAACTTTTGAACCGGTAGAAGAACTATATATTGAAGTACCGCAGGAATATCAGGGTTCTGTTATCCAAAATCTTGGAAACAGGCGCGCGGAAATGAAAGACCTGCAGGTTATTTCAAATACGGTTCGTTTGAAATTTCTGATCGCATCCCGGGCGTTGCTTGGTTTTCGTAATGAGTTTTTGGTGATGACGCGAGGGAGCGGTATTATGTATCAGAACTTTTTTGAATACCAAAAATTTAAGGGTGAATTACCGTCCAGGCAAAGCGGTGTTCTGGTTGCCCAAGGTTCAGGAAGGGCTGTTGCTTACGCTTTGTGCGGCCTGCAGGAAAGAGGAGAGATATTTATCCATCCAGGAGATGATGTTTATGAAGGAATGATAGTTGGTATTAATAATAAAGGCAATGATTTGGTGATTAATGCCATTCGTGAGAAAAAAATGTCCAATATGCGGTCATCCGGCGCGGATGAGGCAATCAGGCTGGTCCCGCCTCGCGAAATGACCCTTGAGTTCTCGCTTGAATTTATTGAAGATGACGAACTTGTTGAAATTACACCTAAAAATGTTCGTCTCAGGAAATGGTCTCTTACCGAAAACAAGAGGAAAATCAGTAGTAGAAAGTGAATAGTGGAGAGCGGCAGCCGCAGGCTTTAGCCTGTGCGTGGTGCATACCTGTAGAAATAATGCAGCCTAAGGTTGTGCCTGCCTGTTTTTTTTATTTATGTTAATCTAAAATTTGTCGATATTGAAGAAAAGGAGTCGTTGGTCGCTCGTTGGGTGGCTGGCGTTCCCGCAAAAGCATTGGAAGAAAGATTTCTCCCTTCGGTCGAAATGACAAAATTGTATGATCGAAATGACAAAATACGAACGACGCCATGCCTGCCGGCAGGCAGGAATTGTTGTCATTCCGAACGAAGTGAGGAATCTTATACTCAATACGATATCGAAGGAATAAAAAAATATGAAAAAAATATTTGCTGTTTTATTCATGTTTATACTAACAGGTTTGACATTGGCTGAATCACGGCCTGATATTGATAAGCTGATAGAGGAATTAAATGATGAAAGTTGGTCCGTTAAAGTTAAGTCTACATTAAATTTGGGCAAGGTAAAAGATTCCCGCGCGGTTGAGCCGCTTGTTAATGCCTTAAATGATGAGAATTATTATGTTCGCAAGTATGCGACAAACGCCTTAGTTCAAATTGGGAAACCGTCTTTTGAATTATTGACTATTTCTCTCGAAGATGTGAACTGGCGTGTACGAAAAAGCGCGGCCTACGCTTTAGGCGAAATAAATGACGGTAGTTCCGCGCGTATTTTGGCAAATGCTTTAAAGGATGAGAATTCATATGTCGTAAACGAGGTTAAGGCTGCCTTGATTAAAATAGGTGAACCGTCTATCGGTTCTGTTATTGTTTTGCTTGGGGATGAGAACGTTGATGCTCAAAAAAGCGCGGGATATGTTTTATCTCAAATAGGCAATCCCGCGGTGAAACCTCTTATCGGCATGTTAAAAAATACTAATTGTTATGGTGTTGTTGAGGCCATATGGGCATTGGGTGAAATTGGAGACAGACGAGCGATAAATTCGCTTCTTTCTATGCTGAAAAATAAAAATAACTTGATACGTTGGGAAGCGATATCCGCTTTGGGCAAGATTGGGGACGAAAAAGTTATTAAATTTATCAAACCTATGCTTAAGGATGAAGATAATCATATAAAAAGTATAGCGAAAGAAGTGATTGAAGAATTTGAAAATGGCAATAAAAATAAAATGTCAATTGCGGCATTTAAAAATTGACTTTTTAAGATAAAAATTATACAATGTTATGTTGTTGTCAGCTGTGCGTTGGGTTTCGTTCCTCAACCCAACCCACAAAACTTTTAAATACTGGATTCCCGACAAAAGCATTCGGGAATGACGGAAATATAGGAGGTGATGTTTTGGGTATAAGAATTTTTAATAAAAGGTCTGTTTTGTTAATATTTTTTGTTTCTGTTTTTATTATTCATGTTAGTTGTTTAAAAAAGAGCGCACATGAAGCCAATGTCGCGAATAATGAAGTTTTTGAAAAAGATACAGCGCAAAAAGATATGGCGCAAGGCGAGCAACAAATAAAACAAGAGAATGGGAAAGAGCTTATTCAGGAACATTATAGCAGTGCGTTAAATCTGTATGGTTTGGATGAATATGATCAGGCCAAGGAAGAATTGAAAATATGTTTAAAAATGATCGCTGACTTGGATTTAGATATTGAGACATTGTTTAGATTTGGTGATGTTTACAAGGATGTTTTTGAGAGTGCGGATGATCAGGAAGCAGTGTCTGGACAAAGCGCTTTAGCAGGTTCAGTTGGGATTTTGGACAATATTGTTCAGGATGAAAAAAAAATTGTTCAAGATTTGTATAAGGTCGGAGAGACAGTTTATGATTTTCCGGTTGAATTTAATGAAGAAGTTAAAAGGTATATCGAGCTGTATACAACAAGAGGTTATACATCTATGATGGGGCGTTTAGCAAGGTCCACCAAATATATCGATATGATGAAAGAAGTTTTTAAAAATGAAGGGTTGCCGCAAGATTTAGCTTATCTGCCTTTAATAGAGAGCGCTTTTAAGGTAAAGGCGTATTCAAGAGCCGGGGCCGCGGGGCCGTGGCAGTTTATGAGAAAAACAGGCCAAAGGTATGGGTTAAAGTCAGATTGGTCAGTAGATGAACGTTATGATCCTGTCGCGTCAACTAAGGCCGCGGCAAAATATCTTAAGGATCTTTATAAAATATTTGATTCCTGGTTATTGGCGGAAGCTGCGTATAATGCGGGCGAGTTTAGAATTCTAAGAGCTATGGGGCTTGCTGTAAGCAGGGATTTTTGGTATCTCGCGAGCAAAAATATTTTAGCGAAAGAGACTCGGGGGTATGTGGCGGATTTTATGGCGAATTTGATTATAGCGAAAAATCCGGGAAAGTATGGGTTTACGGATATACCGTATGAACAGTCATTGGAATATGATGAAGTTGTTATGGAAAATTGTATGGAATTGTCTTTTGTGGCGGGGTTGGCCGAATGCTCCGTTAAAGAATTAAAAGATTTGAATCCAGCTTTACTTAAATGGTGCACTCCAATTGATTATCCGAAATTTGTTTTAAAAGTTCCCAAGGGGAAATCAGGAGTTTTTAACACCAATTTAGCAAAGGTGGCAAAAGTAGCTTCTAACGGCAAAATTGGCTGGGCCCAGCATGTTGTCAGGAATGGCGAAACATTGTCAACAATTTCGTGGAAGTACGGCATCCCAATAAGATCAATTGCCGAGGCCAATAATATTGGCAATATTAACAGAATATCCGTTGGCAGGCGGTTGTTGATTCCTCCTTATGGAAAGAATACCTTTTCCACTGAGACAAGTCACAAAAAGATCGTATATGTAGTTCAGGCAGGTGATACCCTTTGGGAGATCGGAAGAAAATATAATATATCGTTGGATAAAATAAAGAAATGGAATACTAATTTTTCCAATAAGAGGCATATCTATCCGGGCGAAAGATTATCTATTTGGGTAAGAGAAAAAGAGATGTAGTTTGTCATTCCGAGCGGGAGCGAGGAATCTTATACTTATGTTCAATTTAGGAAAGATTTCTCCCTTCGGTCGAAATGACAAATTGTACGCTTGAGGTTACTTTTACATCAATAAGTTACCGGGATTTTTAGGTGAAGAGAATTTTTGTCGGTTTATTATTAATATTATTGATTTTTACAAATTGCCGTAGAAAAAGCGGGAATGAGGTTACCTTGCCCTTGCCAGATACTACAGAGTTACCGCCATGTCCTCCCGGAACTGTTCCTGAATTTATTTTTTTACCGCAGAAACAAAATTTGGACGCAGAAAATATTGGGATAGTGTATAAGGAATCTGATCCAAATATCTTTTACGTAAATATTTGTGGCGGGAATAATGTTTATGGAGTAACATTTGATTTTGATTACGATAGCAGTAAATTGACATTAAAAAATGTAACAGAAGGTGATTTTTTTAGAAAAGACGGAATTGTAACCAAATTTATGCGTGCTAATTCGCAAATAGTGGTAACTCGTATTGGTCAAGTGTCAGGAGCATCGGGTGATGGAACTATTTGTATTATTGAATTAGAGGCGGAAAATAAGTTTGACAGTCTAAGTATCGGTTTTAAAAATCAAAGGGTGACGGATAGGACACTTATAGAAATGTTACCCGCGAATAACTGGTTTGGCGGTGTCTTATCATATAAATAATAAAAATCCCCCTATTTCCCCCTTTAAAACCTGCCTGCGGTAGGCAGGAAGGGGGATTAAAGGGGGATTTATGGATGAAATAATTATGAGTTCAAAAAAACAATACATTCAGGTCGGTTTATTTTCGGGCCGTTCATATATTGGGTATGTTACAAATGATTTTTCCCCAAATTATTCGGATGATCTTTGTTTTACTCTGCATGATGCCCATTTTTTGTGGACTAAGGCTGAAAAAAATGGGGAACCCGTACTTTCTTTAGTTAGTATTCAAGACACTCCTGAAGGACTTTTGCCGGATATTGATATTATGTGGCAGGCGGTAAATACTATTCAATATTTGAAAGAAGACTCAAAGATAATCCATGAAATTGAGGCAAAAAAACGCCCAAAAACAGTTAAAAAGGAAAACGCGGAGATTTATATTTTAAAAAAGGGCAAAAAAGATGACAATTTCGGTTGAGATAACAATATGAACAACGAACGACGAAATACGATTTTTAAAAAAGGGGAGGTAAAATGAAGATCATGAGATTTGTTTTATCATGGCTAATTATTTTAACTTTAGCGGGATGTTTCGGTGGAGGTTCCGGGCCGTCCAACAACCCGCCTAGTGTAAGTTTAAGCGCATTGCCGAGTTCAGGGGCCGCCCCTTTGGCAGTGCAATTTACCGCGAATGCGTCCGACAGTGATGGAAGTGTGATTAAATATGAGTGGGATTTTGATTATAATGGTGCTTATGACAGTGTGACCACGACAAACACTATTAGCCATACTTATTCTTCTTCAGGCGCATATAAACCACATGTAAGAGTTACTGATGATGCTGGGGCGCTTGCTGAGGCGAGTACCGACGTCAATGTTGATGTTTATATACCGGAAATTGCTTTTACAGCCGTTGGAACGCCTGTCGCTAATTCAGTCTATATTGAACAGGTCTCAACAAATGATGATGAGATAACTCTGGCAGTAAAGATAAAAGGCGGTTCAAATGTCTGGGCGGCCAGTGTAGTATTAAATTTGGATGCAAACATAAAGTATATTTCAAAAACAGACGGTGATTATCTAGGTACCTCCCCCGTGCAGTTGAGCGACGATAACGGCGTGTTAATAATTGGATGTTCTCTGCAACTTCCCGTTACTACAGGTGTAGATGGCGACGGAACACTGGTAACTATTAAATTAAAGGCGCTGGCAACGCAGTCAAATACAACGATTGGATTCAATACTACAGAAAGTTCTCTATTAATTTATACTGCGGGCCAAGATGATCCAAGTAGATTTATTCAAGGCACAACATGGTTAGGCGGGAATTTAAGTTATCAATAAAAAAGGGGGCATAGAAAATGAAAAAAATAGGTTTTCTTTTTATATTGTTCTTTATCTTATGTTTCAGGTCCCAGGTATTCGCGGTTTCCGGATCGATTGAATCAGATGAGACATGGACATTTGAAAACAGTCCATATATTGTGACAGGCAGCGTTGTTGTAAGCGAAAGTGTTATTTTGACAATTCAACCAGGTGTAGTCGTAAAATTTGACCCCGGAACATCCCTTCGGATAGATGGAAGATTAGTTGCAAGGGGGACAACGGACAGCACCATTACCTTTACCTCAAATAGTCCTTCTCCGGCAAACGGAGATTGGGGAGCGATAAGTTTTACAAATACTACGATGGATGCGGTTTATGACACATCAACAGGCAATTACTTAAGCGGTTCTATTATAGAGAATGCTGTGATTGAGTACGGAGGCAGCAGCAGTGCGGCTGCGCTTCTAAAAATAGTAAGCGCTCAGCCTTTTATAAATAATGTAACTGTTCAATACAGCGCTTCAACAGGAATCTACGTTGAATCCGGAAAAGCAAAGATTAGAAATTCCACAATAAGCAATAACGGTTCTTATGGGATATATGTGTCTCAGTGGGGTGATTATCTGGATGTTCAAGGCTGTACGATAAGCAACAATTCTTCTACAGGCCTTTACATAAGCAATGCAAGCGGATTAGCGCGCAATAATACTATTTCGAGTAATCTGGGATCAGGAGTGGGAATGAACGGAAGTCCCGGCGGGAATGTAACGATTTCTGATAATTTGATAAGGCAAAATGCCGAGTGGGGCGTGTGGTCAAGTAATGGTAATTATACCATTGAAAAGAATTTTATTCTTTCCAATAGCGGCGGAGGAGTTAGCGCTTTTAATGATTATTTACGGAACAATGTTATTGCGGATAACTTGTCCACCGCGATATATGCCGATTGGGTATCGCCTGATATTATAGGAAATGTAATCGTTAATAATATTTCTGATGTTTATACGATTTATCTCCAATATTATTATGGTAAAACATTTGATAAAAATTTAATCATGTCAAATGTGACAAAAAATTCATCCGGCACAAAAACACTTTATTTGTCAAAATACAGTTCGAGTGAAAATCCGGTTCTTAACAATAATAATTTTATAAATAATGTGGCGGAATGGACCTTAAAAAATACAATTTCTTCTTCGTCCACTATTGATGCTGGAGACAACTGGTGGGATACACCATATGACAGCGCTATTCAAAATCTAATTTATGATTATTTTGATGACGATTCTTTAGATGTTGTGGATTACACACCTTTTTTAACTCAACCTGGGACAGATGCCCCGATTTCTCCGCCATCGGGTGTAATGTTAGACACTTCTAATCAGATCCCGGGACAAGTCAGCATTAACTGGGTGGCTAATCCCGAGAGTGACGCATCGGGATACAAGGTCTATTGGGACAGTGATGGTTTTCCGTTTGACAATGTTGCAGATGCAGGTAATAATAACTTTTATATGATAACAGATGTTGATTCTACGGTGTATATAGCAGTGACGGCTTATGATACAGGTTATTCTCTGCCTAACGACGATACAGCCACAATTGTAAATGAAAATCAGACAAATGGGAACGAGAGCTGGTATTCCCGTTTAAATAAACTGCCTTCTGTAAGTTTATTGGCAAGCCCGAGCAGCGGGAATGTTCCGTTATCAGTAAATTTAATTGCGACTGCGCAGGATAATGATGGGAATATTGTCAGCTATTTATGGGATTTCAATGGAGATGCCGCTTTTGAAACAACTACAACGAGTAGCAGTATAAATTATGTTTACAATACGTCCGGGATTTTTTATCCGATGGTAAAGGTTATAGATAATGCCGGAGGCGAAGCTACGGCATCTGCGGCTGTTGAATGTAATAGTCCTGATTATGCTAATCAGCCTCCTATAATTACAAGTATTCATTCGGATTATATTATGGTTGCTCCGGGTGACAAGGTGAGATTATTTGTTACAGCATTTGATCCGGATTATGATTCTGTGTCTTTCTATTGGTATTCTACAACAGGTGTGGGGTCCTTTAGTAATCCAGGCCCTAGTAGTCCAAATTGTGACTGGACTGCGCCGATGGATACAACGGGGGCCATAAGTCATCAATTAATCTGCAGGGTTACGGATTCAAAGGATGCTTTTACAGAAGGTAGTGTTTGGATTTATATGGGCTATGATGTTGTTTCTAATCAGCCGCCCTATGATTTTTACGCTAATGCCTCAAAACTATATGGAATAAAAGGCGGCGAAGAGATAGCTCTCAGCGCCTCCGCTTATGATCCGGATTATGACACATTATCTTTCAGCTGGACGCAAAGGGCATCGGACAGCACAAACGCGCTTGGGACCTTCAGCCCTGGCAGCATTGGTACTGCTGTAAATTGGGTGGCGCCTGTTATTAACGCGGCGGATGTTGGAGGCAGATACTCTGTGTATTTTGTTTTGGAATGTCAGGTAGATGATCAGCAGGGGCATACTGATTGGAGACAGATTTATGTAGAGGTATTAACTCAATATGACAGAGTAAATATTCCACCCACCGTTGATCTTACATTTACTCCTGATTTTGCCAATGCCCCTGTAATGATAGCTTTTGAAGCGAATGCGGCAGATGCGGATGGTTATATCACAGAATACGAATGGGATTTTGACGGTAACGGCGATTATGAGACTACCACTACATGGCGCCGTATGACTTATCTTTATAACACGGCAGGGGTCTATAATGCAAGGGTAAGGGTTACGGATGATTACAATTCAACTGCGGTGGATAGCGCGACAGTTAATGTTTTAAGTCAAAATATAGCTCCTACAGTGACATTGACTGCCGATACGACTTATGGAACGGCTCCTTTGCCGGTTCATTTTACGGCAACCGCCTATGATACCGACGGAACAATCATGAATTATCAATGGGATTTTGACGGCAATAGCAGCTATGAAACGACTACGACATACAACTCAATTTATCATACCTTTGACTCAGCCGGCACGTATTATGTTAATGTTAAGGTTGCTGATAATGGAGGGGCAACAGCCACGGGGAATATATTTGTTATGGTAAGTGACCAGGTTGAAACGAATTTACCGCCGGTTATTACGGATATTCATTCGGATATAACGACAGTTTCTCCGGGCGGCAGGGTCAGAGTGTTTGCTTCCGCGTCTGATCCTGATTCTGATGACATTAGCTATCGCTGGTATTCCCCAACAGCAATGGGGTATTTTGATAATTTCAGCGGGGATAGCACCAGCTGTGACTGGATTGCGCCGCTTAATCCTTCAGGCCCGGCCAGCTATGAATTGTGGTGTGAAGCCACGGATGGAAATGGTGGTTTAACTCAAAGAAGTATCTCGATATATATGAATTATCAGACGAATTATAATAATCCACCATGGGTTACGATTATTCCTTCCAAATATCAGGTCAATCTTGACGAGACAATAACATTGACAGCAAGCGCGTCTGATCCTGATGGAGATCCTTTAACCTATGAATGGGGCGCGAATAACGGTGTTTTTAACTACACCACTACTTCTGTAGTTGACTGGACTGCGCCTGATTATCTAACAGGAGTGAATATATTTGTCAAGGTTAAGGATACAAGGGGAGGAGAGGCAAGGGCCGAGGTTTTTATCAATGTATATTCCACTCTTCCCCCGCCGCCTAAAGAGAATCAATCTCCGATAATTACGGACGCGCATTCTGATTTAAATACTGTCATCCCGAGCGGCAAAGTAAGATTGTTTGCGTCCGCTTATGATCCGGATTATGATTCGGTAAATTATAACTGGCGTTCGGCATCAGGGGCGGGTTATTTTGCCAATCCCGGACCAAACAGCGCGAGTTGCGATTGGCACGCGCCGTCAAATCTTTCAGGACCTTCAAACTATGAGTTAATATGTGAAGTTACGGATGGGAAAGGCGGTTTTGCGCAAAAAAGTGTGTGGGTTTATATGAATTATGGAACAGATAATTATAACAAACCGCCGACAGGATTAACAATCATATCCACGAAAACTTATGGGATCAGGGCAAATGAAGAAATTTATTTGTATAGTTTTGCGTATGATCCAGATGGTGACCCGATGACTTATACCTGGCGGCAGGAGTTCGCGGATACGGCCTATGTTCAACTTGGCACCTTTACTCCCGCGACTGGTTCCAACGTGAAATGGAAAGCGCCGTTGATTAGGGCCTGGCAGGTTAATAATAAACGCCAGGCATTTTTCTTTATTGAATGCAGGGTAGAGGATGGACAAGGTAATTTTACCGATAAAAGAATATCGGTAGAAGTTTTGACCGATACTTCTAATGAGCCTTTGATAACCGCCACACCGGTATCGGGGGATACACCTTTAACCGTTGATTTTACCGCGGACGCTAATGATCCCGCAAATGTGATAAAATATGAATGGGATTTTGACGACAACGGTTCTTTTGACAAGATTACAACTGCTAACACTGTCAGGAATGTTTATATGAAAGAGGGTGTATATGCGGCAAAGGTCAGGGTAGAACATAGGAGCGGCGGATTAGTCACGTCTCAGCCTGTTACGATTACCGTGACTGCCGGGCCGGTTGTTGGAAACATAGATACAAGCTCTCCCGGTTCGGCTTTAAGGGTTGATGGTTTTGATTTATACGTTTTATCCACAGTGTTTGGCATTGACGCGCAAGACCAAAACTGGAATCAATTAGCTGATCTGGACGGCAATGGGATAATTGACGGCAACGATCTTATTCTCCTGGCCGTTAATTTTGGGAGAAAGCTGTAAGGGGAATGAAAATCAGGCGAAGCGTTGTCATTCCGAGCGGGAGCGAGGAATCTGTTGTAGGGGTGACCCTATGTGGTCGCCCTGAATGGAAAGAGGGCAGCCACACAGGGCTGCCCCTACGAAACAAGGATTTCTCCCTTCGGTCGAAATGACCGTACAATAAGTTGCGGTGTAGAAAAAACGAGTAATATTAACAAGTTACTGGGATTTTCGGATGAAAAAAGCGTTTTTTTTAAATATAATTTTGCTTTTTATTTTTTTAGGCTGTGCTGTAAAATTTAAAAAGGTGACACAAGATTCGGATAGCGCGATTAAAGGAAGAGTGGTTTATCAAAATCGTGGATTACGAAATGTGAAAGTTTATGTTTATCAAAAGGTGGGGGCGGGATTATACCGCCCCTGTCTTTTTGCTTCCAAAACAGATAATAATGGAAATTTTTCAATAAATCTTCCCGCGGGTATTTATTCTCTTTTAGTAAAAAATGATCAATATTTTTCGTACTATGGAGGCAATCCGGTCAATATCTCTCCTGGGAATATTGTCGACGTCGTGATTAGCTGTGTAAAAAAATATGATGTTAAAATTCCCTTTAATGAAAAACAGTCAGGGGCCTCCGGTGTTGTTTATTATGAAAATACTCCTTTAGCAGACAGCGAAGTGTTTTTTTATCTCGATATGAGAACCGATTTGCGCGGGCCCGCGTTTTTTTCAACAACAACTGACAAAGAAGGCAGATTCTTTGCGCCGTTGGGGAAAGGGACCTATTTTGTTATTTGCCGGAAACGACTCGGTCTTGAAAATTTTGGGTCAATTCAGCCGGGAGATTTTTTGGGATATTATGAAGATAATCCGGTTGTGTTATCCGGAAATGAAAACAAAAGAATCGCGATTTTTGTTTTAAAAAAAGATACAAATAACACCGTAGTCAATGCGAGGACTGCTATTTCCGGCATAGTCTATGACTTAGATAAAAAACCTGTCGGGGCCGTTTACGTCTGTATTTATAAAGAAGAAGACATGGTGGGTAAGCCTGAGTATATCTCTAACAAAACAAAAGAAGATGGAATGTTTCGGATTAATCTATCTTCCGGCGGGAAATTTTTTCTAATTGCAAAAGAGAATTTTGGGAATATTCCTAAACCTGGAAATTTCATAGGATACCTTGCCGATTCAGCGGACATTCAATTGAAATTGTAGATGGACAGCATACTGTTGATTTAGAGATAATTGGGGAAAGAATTCTGTCCAGATGACAAAGTGTGCGGTGAAATGACAAATGAGAGCTAAAAAGTGGATAATATTCTATGTTTTTGTTTTTTTTATTTCAAGCGGACATTCTTTTTGGCCATTTAAAAAACAGGCTCGGGAAGATATAATAATTTCTCATGATACAACGTGGTCGGGAAAACTCAAGATTGAGCAGGTAGTTTTAATTAAAAAAGGCGCGCGCCTTACGATTAAACCCGGAACGGAATTGATTTTTAGCAGGGGCGACCGGCCGGGCGTTACCGATGATGTCCATATTATTCAGGGGGGCGGTATAAAAGTTGAGGGAAAGATTGTTGCTGTAGGAACAGCTGACAATCCGATTGTGTTTACAGGTATGGAAAAAAGTCCAGGCGGGTGGGGCAATATTTATTTAAGTTACAGTCAGGATAATATTTTCACCTATTGTATTTTTGAATACGCGAATTTCGCGATCCACTCGCATTTTTCTTCCTTAACCATTTCTCATTCTTTATTTGAAAATAATAATGAAGGATGTCGTTTAGGGTTTTCTGAAGGCTTGATTAAGAACAACATTTTTCGTTTAAATAAAAGCCGCGGGATAAATTTCAAGGCAGGAAAGAATGATATTAAAAATAATAGTATTACCGCGAATCATGTGGGAATTTTTATTCCGGAAAAGGGAGATCAGGCAAAGATTGTTTTCAATAATATTTTTAATAACAAAAAATATAATTTACAATTAGGAGACTTCCATAGAGAAGATGTTAATGCCCCAAAAAATTTTTGGGGAAAAGAAATAGATTATGATAAATTTATTTATGACAAAAAAGATGATGAGAAGCTGGGGGACGTTGGTTTCTTGCCGGTTGCTGAAGAAAAAATCTGTTGGGGAGATGAGGATGTGGTTAGGAAGTGGAGAGTAAAGAGTAAAGAGTAAAGAGTGAAGAGCATTGTCATTCCGAACGGAGGGGGCTGTCATTCCGAGCGGAGCGAGGAATCTGTTGTAGGGGCGCAATTTATTGCGCCCAGAAATCAGGGCGTGATAAATCATGCCCCTACGGAAGAAAGATTTCTCCCTTCGGTCGAAATGACAAATTGTACGGTCGAAATGACAATTGTTACGACCGACGCCATGCCTGCCGGCAGGCAGGAAATACGAAATACGAAATACGAAAGACGAGGAGTTAGATATGTTTTATTCCGATATGCAGGACTTTTTGAATTTTTTGGAAAAAAAAGGCGAGCTTAAAAGAATTAAGACGGAAGTTGATTCGGATTTGGAAATTACGGAAATTGCCGACCGGATAGTCAAAAAAGGCGGGCCGGCAATTCTTTTTGAAAATATTAAAGGTTCAAAATATCCTCTTCTTACAAATATGTTCGGGACCAAAAAAAGAATGTGTATGTCCTTGGGAGTGGAAAAAATTGACGAAATCAGTGATAAAATTGAGAAGCTGTTTCCTAAAGATATGCCTAAAAGCCTTTGGGAAAAAATAAGTTTTTTTGTCCAATTAAAAAAAATGGCTGATATTCAACCTCATATAGTTAAAGATGCCGTGTCACAGGAAGTAGTTGAAGAAAACGGTTCGCTTGAAGCCTTGCCTATTTTAAAATGTTGGCCTGACGACGCGGGGAAATTTATTACATTTCCGTTAGTATTTACGAAAGATCCGGAGACAGGCCATCAAAATATCGGGATGTACCGGATGCAGGTTTATGATGGGAAAACAACAGGAATGCATTGGCATGAGCATCATGATGGCGCGCGAATCTACCGTAAATATAAAAAAAATAAAGAAAAAATGCCGGTGGCGGTGGCTTTAGGGGCTGACCCCTCGATTATATATTCCGCGACAGCTCCGCTTCCTCCGGGTGTGGATGAATTGATGTTTGCCGGGTTTCTTCGCGGCAAGGCTGTGCCTGTAATAAAGGCAAAAACTGTTGATCTTTTGGTGCCGGCTAATGCTGAGTTTATTTTAGAGGGTTATGTCGATCCGGATGAATTAAGACGGGAAGGGCCTTTTGGCGACCATACCGGATATTATTCTCTGGCGAATGATTTCCCTGTGTTCCATTTGAATTGTATCACTCGCCGTAAAGATCCGATTTATCCCGCGACGATTGTTGGCCGCCCTCCGATGGAAGATTGTTTTATGGGATGGGCAACCGAGCGGATTTTTTTGCCTCTTTTGAGGTTAAGCCTGCCGGAGATCAGAGATTTTAGTCTTCCTTTTGAGGGGGTATTTCATAATTGCGCTATAGTTTCGATCAAAAAAGAATTTCCAGGACACGCGAGAAAAGTAATTAACGCTCTATGGGGTATGGGCCAGATGATGTTTAGCAAGATGATTGTAGTGGTGGATGAGGATGTTAATGTGCAGGATTATTCCGAGGTTGTTTGGAAAGTTTTTAATAATGTTGACCCCGCGCGTGACACATTTATTCAGATGGGGCCGCTGGATGTTTTAGACCATTCTTCCAGTATTCAGAGTTATGGTTCAAAAATGGGTATTGACGCGACTAAAAAAATGAAGGAAGAAGGACATTCACGTCCATGGCCGGATGAAATTAAGATGACGGAGGAGGTCAGGCAATTGGTAAACAGCCGGTGGAAAGAGTATGGTCTTTATTGACGACATGAGCGATAAAATAATATATACCATATTAGCGTAAATGATAAAAAAGTATACCAATTTGTGTGCCAGCTTCGAAAGCCCTATAAATTATCCTAAACTGAAAAAGATTGAAATAGAAAACGTATTGAGAGTGGTTTATAGAAATTATGATATAATAAATTATATATGAATTTAAAATGGAGGCATTATGGAGAATAGAAAATTTATTTTATTAGGGATATCAGCTTTTTTATTGGTTAGTTTAATCGGGTGTTTTGGCGGCGGTGGGACTACTGAACCTACACCGCCGCCAACTGTTAAAACTATTTCTTTCACTCCTTCAGGGAGTCCGATCGCTAATTCAGTTTATCTCGAAAAAGTTTCGACTAATAATGATGAAATTACTTTGGCAGTAAAAATTCAAGGTGGAACAAATGTTTACGCGGCGGCGTTAGAGATAAATTTTGATAGCAGTAAGATTCAATACATTTCTGCTTTAGAAGGCACATATCTTAATCAGGGTGGAACGATCACTTCATATTCTGTAAAGCTTGAAGAAGGTTCGACAGGAGTACTTTTGATAGGAGTCTCACGTCAGGCTGGCGCGGCTGGTGTAAACGGCAATGGGACAATAGCCACAGTTGTTTTAAAGGCTTTAACCGTTCAGACAAATACTTCGATTGGCTTTAATATAACTAGCAGCGAACTCAAATTACCTGCTGGAGGTGGAAAAATTTCCGGAGTTAATTGGTTTGGCGGGAGTTTGAGTTATCAATAAATAAGAAAAAATCTTTAATAAAGGAGATTGTTATGAACAAAAATTTTTTTTATATTTCTTTAATATTCTTTTTAAGCCTGGTGATAATTAGAAATGTATGGGCTATGGAACATAGTGGATCAAAAACTCCGCAGATTGCAGCAGGCGGGCATCATACAATATCCCTAAAATCCGATGGGACATTATGGGCCTGGGGATGGAATTGGTATGGTCAATTAGGAGATGGAACAAATACTAATAGAAACGTGCCTGTTCAGATAGGAACTGATAATAAATGGGTATCGATTGCAACAGACGGGCATCACACAATAGCCATAAAATCTAATGGAACATTATGGGCCTGGGGATGTAATGAGGGTGGTCAATTAGGAGATGGGACAAATGTTAGTAGGAATGCGCCTGTTCAGATAGGAAGTGATAATAAATGGGCATCAATTGCAGCAGGTGGGGGCCACACAATAGCCCTAAAATCTGATGGGACATTATGGGCCTGGGGATGGAATAATTATGGCGAATTAGGAGATGGGACAAATGTTAATAGGAATGCGCCTGTTCAGGTAGGAATTGATAATAGATGGGTATCTA
>JBDROR010000120.1:0-11056 GCA_043809805.1 bacterium | reverse complement strand
CAGCTTGTGATAAAAAATAAAACGGGAATAAATAATATTCTTAATTTCGAATTCATTGGACTATTCATCAATTACTTCTATTATTTTAAATTCCTTCCCTGGTTTAAAAAAAGGAACCTTTTTTGATGCAACAGAAACCTTTTCTCCGGTTCTTGGGTTACGCCCCATTCTTGGCCTGCGGGTACGGACTCCAAATGTACCTAATCCTCTCAGCTCTATTCGTTTACCTTCTTTTAATGCTTGACGCATAGCACTGAGAATACTCTCAAAGACCTGCCCTGCTTCCTGTTTGTTAAGATTAACCCTCTCTATAATTACCTGCACAAAGTCAACCTTATTCATCCCGCCCCTCCTTATTTTTACTTATGCTTTAGATAACCACTCTTTATACCGCCCCTCTATTTTATTAATTATATAAATTATTTATTTAGGAGGGGACGGGATTCATAAATACCTCCTGCTATTTTTTGCCCCATATGTTTTCTATAAAATGAGTATCGATTTCTCCCCTTTTAAACAAATCATCTCTTAAAATTTCCAAATGAAAAGGAACAGTTGTTTTAACTCCTTCAATGACAAATTCAGATAAGGCCCTGTCCATTCTGGCTATAGCTTCTTTTCTGTTTCTGGCAAAAACAATTAATTTCCCAATCATAGAATCATAAAAAGGCGGAATTATATATCCACTATAAACATGGGTGTCAACCCTTACCCCGGGCCCGCCTGGAGGAATAAATTTAGTAATCTCTCCTGGAGACGGCGCGAAATTATTTCCCGGATCCTCGGCGTTAATACGGCATTCAATCGCGTGGCCGTTAAAGTTAATCTGGCTTTGATTATATCCAAGTTTTTCACCTGAAGCCACCCTTATCTGCTCCTTTACCACATCAATATTAGTAATCATCTCAGTCACAGGATGTTCTACCTGTATTCTCGTATTCATCTCCATAAAATAAAATTTTTTATCTTTATCCGCCAAAAATTCTATTGTTCCTACACCGGAATATCCAACAGCTTTGGCGCCTTTAACCGCCGTTTCACCCAGCTCTTTTCTAATATCCTCATTCATTAATGGAGAAAAGGCTTCTTCTAGTAATTTCTGGTGCCTCCGCTGAATTGAACATTCCCTCTCTCCCAGATGAACCATCTGGCCATGTTCATCGCCTAAAAGTTGAATCTCAATATGCCTCGGACTATCTATATATTTTTCTATATAAACACTATCATTCCCAAAAGATGCTTTTGCCTCCGCTTGCGCGGCAAGAAACGATTTTGTAAGACTTAATTCAGTATGAACAATGCGCATCCCTCTTCCACCGCCTCCAGCCGCGGCTTTAATAATAATTGGATAACCTATCTCTTTAGCGACTTTAACGGCTTCAATTTCATTTTCTATATTTCCGCTTCCTTTAACAACCGGCAGACCCGCATTTTCCATTATTTTACGGGCCTCTATCTTATTGCCCATTTTTTTAATAGCTTCAGGTGACGGCCCGATAAATTTTATTCTGCACGATTCACAAATTTCCGCGAACCCGTAATTCTCAGCTAAAAACCCATAACCCGGATGAATGGCTTCCGCATCAGCAATTTCAGCCGCGCTGATAATATTTGGAATATTTAAATAACTTTTATCAGTTTCAGCCGGACCTATGCAAATTGCCTCATCAGCCCTTTTCACATGTAAGGAGTCATAATCCGCTTCAGAATAAACCGCTACTGTTTTCACGCCTAATTCTTTACACGCCCGAATTATCCTTAATGCTATTTCTCCTCGATTGGCGATTAATATTTTATTGAACATATTTTCCCTGCATCAAGTTGTCAAATTTAACTTAAAAAGCGGCTGTCCATACATAACAGACTGCCCATTTTTAATCAAAACTTCCTTTATTTCACCCTCTTTATCCGAAACTATTTCTTTAAAAACCTTCATAGCTTCCACAAAACAAAGTTTATCTCCAATTTTAATTTTATCCCCCACTTTAACCATAATCTTTTTGTTCTGAGGAGAAACAAGGTAACAAGTCCCGACTAACGGAGATTTTATTAAATGAATTTTTTCTTCCTCGACAGCCATAACCGGAGATTTTATTTCAGCAGGCGAGATTTCCTTTTTATGACAACTTGCCTTTCCCTGGCGTTTGATAAATATTTTTTTACCATCACGCTCCCATTCAAATTCAACAATGTCTGAGGAATTAATAATCTTAAATATTTCACTTACTTGTTGTATTTTTTGCATAACGTTGAAATTCTATCATTCTCTTCATATTATGTCAAGAGAATCCAAATAACTTATTGACAATTAATCTATTTTTAAGTATTATCCTGAGTGAACCACAGAGATCACAGAGAAAAATTAAGAATTTCACTGTTAACTTATTAATATTTATAGGTTTCTCTGTGTTCTCTGTGGTTAAGTTTTGACATTACGTATTTTTTTAAAGGAGGCCGTTCATGGATTTCAGTTTGACACCCGATCAAGAGTCGATCATAAATGCAGCCAAAGAAATATGTATTAATGAATTTTCAAAAAGGGCGAAAGAAACAGGTGAGAATAATCTATTCCCTGAAGAAAATGTAAAAATTATGGCAGAAATGGAAATGGCTGGGATTCCGTTCCCTGAAGCTTACGGCGGACTGGGGTCTGATTTTCTGACATGGACTATTATAGGCGAGGAGATATCCCACGCCTGCGCCACTACCGGAACAATATACGGCGCCCACATGTTGGCATGTTATCCTATTTTTCTTTTTGGAACAGAAGAACAAAAGAAAAAGTTCCTTACGCCTTTGGCAAAAGGCGAAACTTTAGGAGCATTCGGCCTCACCGAACCAAACGCGGGTTCTGACGCGAGCGCGGTTCAAACATCCGCGGTAAAAGATGGCGATCATTATATTTTAAACGGCACAAAATTATTTATTACTAATGCAGGCGCTGCCGGCATTTATGTAATTATTACAAAAACAGCCCGCGAGAAAGGCGCCCGTGGAATGACCGCCTTTATTGTAGAAAAAGACACGCCTGGATTTAAAATAGGAAAAAATGAAAAGAAAATGGCATTTCCCGGCCTTCCAAATTGTGAATTGGTATTTGAAGACTGCCGTATTCCTAAAGAAAATATGCTTCTCTCTGAAGGCAAGGGTTTTCGTGTCGCTATGCAAACCCTCGATGTAGGAAGAATAGGCATCGGTATCGGCTCTTGCGGTTTAGCGCGGGCAGCATTCGAAGAGGCCGTAAAATACTCCAAGGTCAGAAAACAATTTGGGCAGCCCATCTCAGCTTTTCAGGCAATTCAATTTATGCTCGCAAATATGGCAACTGAAATTGAAGCGGCAAAACTTCTTGTTTTTAAAGCTGCAAGTCTAAAAGACAGCAACGGTAAATTTGAAAAATATGCCGCCATGGCCAAAGTTTATGCCTCCGAAATGTGTATGCGGGTGGTAAATCAGGCAGTGCAAATTCATGGAGGATACGGTTATACAAAAGAATACGCGGTTGAAAGATATTTCCGCGAGGCAAAACTTTTCGATATAGTTGAGGGAACATCTGAAATCCAGCGCGGTGTAATCGCGAACCATATTTTAAAGGAATTTTAATTCGTGCTTAAAATAATTGTCTGTATTAAACAGGTGCCTGATACAGGCGAAATAAAGATTAATCCACAAACCAATACCCTTATAAGGGACGGTGTCCCAAGCATAATTAATCCATTTGATAAAAACGCGATTGAAGAAGCAATTAGGATTAAAGAAAAGATCCCTTCTGAAGTTTCAGTAATAACCATGGGCCCGCCTCAGGCGCAAGAAGCGTTAAAAGAGGCGTTGGCAATGGGCGCTGATCAAGCCTATCTTTTATCAGACCGTAATTTTTCCGGCGCTGACACACTTGCAACCTCATATACACTTGCCAAGGCAATAGAAAAAATCGGAAATTTTGATTTGATTCTGTTGGGAAAACAGGCTATTGACGGGGATACCGCACAGGTTGGGCCTGAACTAGCTGAACGTTTAAATATTCCTCAAATCACATATGTAAAAAAAGTGGAACTGGATTCCCGCCTACGCGGGAATGACGGATTGCCAAATGAAAAACCGGAAAATGTCACTGCGGAACGACTGCTGGAAGACTGCACTGAAACAGTCGAATGTCCGTTGCCTGTTCTTATAACTGTAACAAAAGAAATAAACGAACCCAGGCACCCTTCTCTCAAAGGAGTTTTAAGGGCAAAAAAGGCTGTCATTCCTGTATGGAAAAAAGAGGATATATCCTGTAAGGATGATAAAATCGGTTTAAACGGCTCCCCAACACAAGTAATGAAAATATTCACTCCGCCTGTCCGCACTGAGCGTGAAATGCTTTCCGGCACGCCGGAAGAAATGTCAAAAACACTTGTTCAAAAACTTAAAGAAAGAAAAATTACTTGCCTTCTTTAACAAATTTTACAATTAAATCCCCGATTTGAGAAGTAGATAACTCGCCGCCGGCAGACAAAGTTTTAATATGTTTTTCCGTTAACGCTTTAACAATCGCGTTTTCAATCAAGGCTCCGCCTTTTTTTTTCTCCTAAATAATCCAGCATCATCCCTACGGCAGATATTGCCGCCAATGGATTAATTACATTTTTTCCCGCATATTTTGGGGCGGATCCATGAATAGGCTCAAACATCGATACCCCCTCGGGATTTATATTACCTGAAGCCGCAATCCCCATCCCGCCCTGGATCATCGCGCCTAAATCTGTAATAATATCTCCAAACATATTCGGTACGACAATAGTATCAAACCATTCCGGATTTTTTACAAACCACATTGTAATCGCATCAACATAAGCGTGATCTTGCCCGATATTCGGATATTCTTTTCCCACCTCCGCAAAAACCCGCGTCCAAAGATCATGCGAGTAGGTCAAAACATTTGCTTTATCGCATAAGACCAGTTTATTTTTTCTCGCGCGTTTTTTACAAAATTCAAAGGCATAACGAACGCAGCGTTCCACACCTTTTCGTGTAGCAATCATTTCCTGCATTGCCACCTCATCGGGAGTTCCTTTTTTAAAAAATCCTCCAATACCGACATAAAGATCCTCCGTATTTTCACGGATAACAACAAAATCAATATGCTCAGGCCCTTTATCCTTTAACGGCGTCCAGACATTCGGATATAATTTCACCGGACGAAGGTTTATATATTGATCAAGCCCAAAACGGATCCCAAGCAATATTTCTTTTTCCAAAATTCCCTGTTTCACTTCCGGATGGCCGATCGCGCCCAAATAAATCGCGTTAAAATTTTTCAATTCAGAAATAGCTCCTTCGGGCAAAGTTTCTTTTGTCTTCAAATACCGTTCCCCTCCAAAATCATAATGAACAAGTTTATACTTAAAACCTGCTATCTCCGATGCAGCCTTGAGGACTTTTAATCCTTCATTGGCTACTTCAGGGCCAACTCCATCACCTGGTAAAACTGCTATTTCGTACATAAACTTTCTCCTTTCCAAAAAAAATCACTATTTTTTTGATTTATGCCAAGCCAATCTGGATATTTTTTGCAATCTGCTAACGTCCTTTTCTAATCCCCGGTTTAATAGATATTTAATATATGCCTGATACGGCATATCTAAATTCGTTGAAAAAGCTCTTATCTTGTTATAAAGTTCCTTTGTCAATCTAATACTTATTATTTTGCTGGGCCCTTCTTTAGGTAATTTGAAATCTAAATTTTCCAAAGATAACGGCTTGTTTTTATCAATAAAATTGGCAGTATCATTATCATCATAAATTGTGATTTCATTTCTTTTTTGTTTCATAAATGTCCCTTTCCCTTTTTGAGGCTTTTCGCGCAGAAATAATCCTTATTTTGTCATTTCTAACCGTAAACGCTATCATTAATATACTGTTATACGCGCTTTCCCCAAAGGCAATCCATCTATCTTCTGAGACTGAATGTTTTTCGTCCTTAAATATCCTAAAACATGGATCATAAAAAGCAGATTCCGCTTCCTGACGGGAAATTCCATGCTTAACCTCATTTTTCTGTATATTCCATTGATCCCAATCAAAAAATATTTCTTTCATTTAGCACTCAATATATTATAGTCCAGGTAAATGTAATGTCAAGCATTACTTTGAAAGAATCTTAGACCTGAAAAATTCTATGGCATATTTAATATCATCAGGCAGCGGGCTTGAAAATTCCATATATTTATTTGTAACAGGATGCACAAAACCCAACACGGCGGCATGTAAAGCCTGACGGTTAATTGTTTCTGATTTTTTTCCATATTGAACATCTCCAATAACCGGATGCTTTAAATAAGAAAGATGAACCCTGATTTGATGCGTTCTGCCTGTCTTAATCTTAACCTCTAGCAATGTAGCTTTATTAAACTTTTCTAAAACTTTTATTTTGGATATGGCATTTTTGCCGCAGGTAAGACTGACCGCCATTTTTTTCCGCCGCGCTCTATGGCGGCCAATAGACGCCTCAACGGTTAATTCATTCTTTTCAACTTTACCCTTCGCTAACGCGATATACTTTTTTATAATCGTCCTTTCCTGCCATTGTTTAACCAGCCCCGAATGAGCGATATCATCCTTCGCAGCCACCATAACGCCGGATGTATCTTTGTCTAATCGATGAACAATTCCCGGGCGCAGATAACCATTAATGCCTGAAAGATTTTTGCAATGATGCAAAAGCGCGTTTACCAGCGTCCCCGAATAATTACCTTTAGCGGGATGAGTAACCATACCTGCCGGTTTATCAATCACGATAAGATGATCATCTTCATAAAGTATTTCCAGAGCTATCTTTTCCGGTAAAACATTTACTTTTTCCGGTTCGGGTATCTCTATTGAAATAATATTCCCATGTTTTATTTTATAATGACTTTTAGCATCTATATGCCCATCTATTTTTATTTTTGAATTCTCTATCAGATTTTGGATACGGCTCCGGGACAATCCTAAATCTTGCCGGCTTAGAAATAAATCTAACCGCTGTCCTGTTTTATCTTCGGAAACAATAATTTTTTTTGCTTTCGACATATTTTTTATTTTTATATTTGTAATCTTGGCCAACATGCCAAACTATTTATGCTTAACAAACTCTTCTTCAACCCAATCTTTGAAAGTTTTTTTTATACAGGTAACTTTTTTGTCAGATATTGTTTTAAATTTAGAGAAAACTTCACTAGCCTTCAAAATTTCTGCCACATCTTTAGAATCTTTATCTCTATAATTTTTTTTATTTATAACTTTTATTGAAGATATTTGCGAATTTTGGATACCTGTTAAAAGGAATATCCTCGCAGCAGAATCTGCGTCAGGAAGACTGTATCCAATAATAAATAGCTCTTCACAATTTTGGAACTCAATAAAAGCCTTTTTCCATAAATTAATAATATGTAAATTATTAAACTGTTTGATATAACTTGGTTCAATTAATTTGCTATCGCTTCCCTCCACAACAGGGAAATTATAAATTTTTTGACCCATTCTTTCTATATACTCGCCAAAGTATCCTGGGAAGTAGTCTTTCATACCCGTGAAAACAATTTCACTTTTATCCCAACCATAATAGCACCAACCTAAAGAGCCATGAAGTTTATAAACTTTCACAATGGATTTTTTAGTTTTTTCAGGAGGATATTCTCCATCAGGTTTATTCCAAGTTTTAAAAAAACTTTCTTTGTTTTTGTTAAAACCGTATCCGTCTAAAAATGTCCATTTATTTTGCAGCCATAAACGGTTTTCGATAATAACATCGTAATTAAAAGTAATAACAATATCGCCATTACTTAGTTCATTGCAGAACTTATAAAAGATATCATCTGTGTCTACTTGTTGATTAATCACTTTTTGAGAAAAATGATACTCGCAGTGAAGCATTTTCACCAAACTGTCAGACAATCCCCTTCTTATATCTCCCAAATCATTGGAGCAATTGAATATACCGTTAGAATTGTTTAATAATGCAAAATCTATATATGTGAGAAGCAATTCAATATTCTCAAACAAAAAATTATTTGTTTTATTATCTTCCAAAAATTTCAACAATATGGGATAAAATTCTTTTTCGTTAGGTTCTTTAGATTTTTTTAGATATTCTAGAATAGAACCAAATAATTCCCTTGTCAAAGGAAGTCCCGCTTCACTTGAAACACCTGCTCCTAAAATAAATATTCTTTTAGACAAATATGTATTCCTCTTATTTATTCATAGCCCCACATTCATTTTAATCATCTATTCCATCGCCGTTTGTCCAATCAAGAAGCTTTCGCTTTAGTTCTTCCTTCGACGGCAAATAGAGTTTGTATTCTTTTGCATGAATGTTAGCGTCTTTTGGAAGCGTAATTTCAACAAGGGCCTCGCGATTTTTGCGGCAAAGAATAATTCCGATAGTCGAGCTTTCTTTTTCAGTTTTCACATAACGGTCGAAATAATTAACATACATCTGCATTTGCCCTAAATCCTGATGCGTCAGTGTCCCAATTTTAAGGTCTATCAAGACATAGCAATTAAGTAGACGGTTATAAAAAACCAGATCGACAAAAAAGTGATTTTCATCAAAGGTAAATCTCTTCTGGCGCGCCTCAAATAGAAATCCCTTGCCGAGTTCCAGAAGAAACTGTTCGATCTTGTCAATAATGGCGGATTCTAAATCGGACTCTGAATACTTTGTTTTTTCATCAAGGCCAAGAAATTCTAAAACATACGGCTCCTTAAGCAAGTCCTTATGTTTAGAAACAACTTGGCCTTCTTTTGCAAGTTTTCTAACGCCTTCTTTATCACGGCTCAACGCCAACCGTTCATAGAGCCCGGAGTTAAACTGCCGTGTGAGCTCAGGCAAAGTCCAGTTATTATTAGTCGCTTCGATCTCGTAAAAACTACGCGCGTCTTCGTCTTTAATACCTATAAGGAAAATGTATTGTGACCAACTTAAGCTGAATACAAAATCACTCGAAATCCCAGACTTAATCTGGGATTTCGACAATAAAACGGATTTCCCAGATGGCATCTGGGAAATTACAGGAATCCGATTCCGATACATCAAATAAAACTTGCGCATATATTCCAGATTCGAGCGTGAAAAACCACGGCCAAATTCAGCAGTCAAGCGAGTTGAAAGATCAACAAGAAGCTGTTTTCCGTACTCTGCACGAACAACGCCTTTTTGCTCATGCTCCACAATTCTGCGGCCAATCTCAAAGCTGGTAATAACCTGAATAGTATTAATATTTCTGGCCACAGCGCTTTGAGCCGCCATAATTAATCCGCGAATCTCTCTAAATAAAGAGAGAGAGACAAATTTTTTTGACCTGGCAGACTTTATTTGTTCTTTCATCTAAAAATCTCCTTAACAATTGTCATTTCGACCGACCATCTGTCATTTCGACCGAAGGGAGAAATCTTTCCCAGATAGATTCCTCGCTCCCGCTCGGAATGACAAATTGTCCCGTTCGGAATGACAACATGGATATTTCATGTTATAAAATAAAATGTGTATCCCACAATTATTGAACCAATAACACATATCCCCAAATATAAATAAAAAACGCGCTTCTTAAAAAGAGATAAAAATACGGCCATAACGGGCAAAGCCGTTACCGGCCCGCCAATCAGAAATGCCATGCCCGCGCCCCACGGAATCTGCATCCCCTTTTCAATAAAACCATAAAGAACCGCGGCAGCGGTAATCTGGTTAACATAAAGGGGCACACTGGTAAAAACTACGACAGGAACCATCCACAGACTGCGGGAATAAATAACTTTTTCTATCAGCTCGGAAGGAAGATATCTCAACCCGATAATTTCAGCTATTAAACCTATCAAAGTAAATTTGCCAATAGTTAAAAATCCTTCCCAAAATTTGGCCGCAAAAACAATGATTATATTTTTCCCTTCTCTGGCTAAACGGTTGCTAAATTTTTCATTACACAAACATTTGATATTCGGTTCAGCGTCATGGTCATGAGGGTCATGTTTAGGCGGCTCACCCTTAAATAATTGTTGGGATCTAAAATATTTTCTCTGAAAAAGCAAGGTCCCATAACCCGCGAAAAGCCCCATAAAAATACTGGAAATAAGTTTCGCGTTGGCCCAATTTTTCCCTAATTCCCATGCCGTCAACGTCCATCCGCTTGGGCTCATTAAAGGAGAAGCAACAAGCAAAGCCATAACCGGCGCCAATGGAACCCCGTTAATAAGAAGAGAAATCGCAATTGGAAGAATCCCGCACGCGCAAAGAGGACTGACTACCCCCACCAACACAGCGCCAGGAATAGCAAGATATCCAAACTTCTCAATTGCTTTCCTTAATTTTACATGCAGTTTAAACGTTCTTATAACAGAATCTATTGCGACACCTATCATAAGAAACGGAAATATATATAAAATCTCTTTCCAGAGCTCATTTGTTAAAAGTATAATCTCGTGAATTAATTTTTCCATCATTTCGACCTCACAATTTGTCATTTCGAACGACGTAGGGGCGAGGCGGTGCCTCGCCCTCCCATTTCGGGCGACCCACCGGGTCGCCCCTACAGCTCAGAATGACAAACGGGGCTAAAGCCCCTTGCTACAACCAACAGGGTAATTATCGTTGGCGCGGATGTTTTATTTCAGAAATAACTCCTCAAGCTTTTTTATATTTTCACTAAACTCAAATTTTCCTTCTACTTTTTTACGGGCCATTTCTTTTATCCCATTCATATCCACTTGACTTGAATTGGATAATACTTCTGAAATTTTTTCCGCCAGGATTTCACTGTTTCCATAAGGCACCAAAAAACCGTCAATCCCGTCATCAATAATCTCCTGTGTCCCTGGACTTTTAGCGGCAATTACAATTTTTCCCATCGCCATTGCTTCAATTATAACCAAACCGAACGCCTCCCTTTTTGAAGGAATAACCAGTATATCCAGTGAATTCATAACTGCGGGGACATCAGGCCTGAAACCCGTAAAAATCACATTATTTGTTATATTTAATTCTTTAACAATTTCTTCTAAATAGCTCTTATATCCTATCTCTTCCCCTTTTGTTTCC
>JBDROR010000119.1:0-8407 GCA_043809805.1 bacterium | reverse complement strand
CTTCTACTGTAATAATATGGCAAGAACGCTCATTATTAATTAGATCTATAATTGAGGCTAATGTTGTTGATTTCCCGCTTCCAGTCGGGCCTGTAACTAAAACAAGCCCTCTTGGTTTTCTTGCAATAGCCTTTACAACATTCGGAAGACCTAATTCCTCAAAGGAAAGTATATGATAAGGGATGGTTCTTATCGCGCAAGCGACGCAATTTCTATCATAGTAAACATTTACTCTGAAACGGGATAAATCTTTTATGCTAAACGCGGCATCCAATTCCCTTTCCTGCTCTAACTTCTTCTTCTGCCCATCGCCTAAAATACTATAAACTAACTCACGACAGGTTTCCGAAGTAAGTTTTTCTTCTCCAAAAGATATCAACTTCCCATCAATCCTAAACTGAGGAGGCACTCCAACCACCAAATGCAGATCAGACGCACACGCTTTAACCATAGCCCCTAACATTTCTAATAAAGAAACCATAGTTCTCCTTTGTTTTAGTCGTTAGTCGTTAGTCGTTAGTCGTCAGTCGTCAGTTGTCAGTCATTAATTGTTATTTCGAACGTACAATTTTGTCATTTCGACCGAAGGGAGAAATCTTTCCTAAATCGAACCCAGGATAAGATTCCTCACTCCGTTCGGAATGACAACCTTACAACACACCCTCACCAACGCAGGCTAAAGCCTGCGGCTACCCCTGACGACTATCAACTGACAACTAACGACTATTCTTAGTCCTGTCCCCCAAATGTCACACGTACAACTTCCTCGATCGAGGTTTGTCCATTTTTGAATTTGATTAACGCGCTATCGCGCAACGTATTCATACCCTGCTTGCGCGCCAAATCCCTGATTTCTAGCGCGCTAGCTTTACTAAGAACCAATTCTTTGATTTCTTCTGTTATCGGCATTATCTCATAAATAGCAATTCGCCCGCGATATCCTCTGCCATCACAACTCTGACAGTCTTTTCCCCGTCCCTTATAAAATACATGGTTTTTAATTTCTTCCGATGTTATGCCAAGATTGAGCAATGCCTTCTCAGGATATTTCACCTCTTCCTTGCATTCCAGACAAATCTTTCTGATAAGCCGCTGGGCAAGGATCAAAACTGTGGCCGAAGCAACCAGAAACGGCTCAATTCCCATATTAATCAAACGATTAATAGTGCTTGGCGCATCATTCGTATGCAATGTGCTCAAAACCAAATGGCCCGTCAACGCGGCTTTAATCGCGATATCAGCCGTTTCAAAATCACGGATTTCACCAACCATTACAATATTCGGGTCCTGCCTTAAAAACGCGCGTAACGCGGCGGAAAATGTGAGGCCGATACCTTCTCTCATATGAACCTGATTAATCCCTTTAAGATTGTATTCAACCGGATTCTCTGCCGTCATTATATTTGTACTTACCGAATTAATCGTATCAAGCGCGGAATACAAAGTAGTGGTTTTTCCGCTCCCTGTAGGGCCGGTTACCAATACCATCCCATAAGGACTGCGAATACCTTTTTCGAACTTTGCTAATTCTTGCTCTTCAAAACCAAGTTGAGCCAAATCTAACATCAGCGAACTCTTATCCAAAATTCGCATAACAATCTTTTCACCAAAAAGCGTGGGCAAAGTGGAAACACGTAAATCTATTGATTTATTTCTTAACTTAAGCTTTATCCTGCCGTCCTGAGGTAAACGCCTTTCAGCAATATCCAACTCAGCCATAATTTTTATACGCGAAGTAATCGCGTTTTTAAGCCTTAATGGCGGCTGCATCACCTCGTAAAGAATACCATCTATTCGGAATCTGACACGAAAAATCTGTTCATACGGTTCAACATGAATATCGCTTGCCCCTTTTGCAACCGCGTCGGAAAGTATGGAATTTACCAGTTTAACTACAGGAGCCTCTTCAACCGCCTCTTTAAGCTTTGTGAGATCAACAGCTTCTTCCTGTTCAATAACCTCTAACTCCCCATCATCTGTTTTACCCTCCCCCATATCCTTTAAGACCTCTTCCATCGCTCCGGAGGAGGTATAAAAATTTTCTATTATTTTTCTGATGGCGGTTTCTGAAGATACAAGTGGAAGAATTTCACAGCCCGTCATAAACTTCAAATCGTCGATGGCAAACATATTTCTGGGGTTGGCAATAGCAACAGATAAAACGTTGCCGGTTTTTTTAAGCGGAATCACAAGATATTTCTGCGCGGCTTCCGCGGAGATAACTTTTAAAATATTTTTATTAAACTCATAATGGTTAAGGTCAATAGCTTCAACTCCATATTGTTTCCCAAGAAAGGCGGTAATAGTTTCTTCATCTGTAAATTTCAGTCTTATTAAATTATTTCCGATAGTCCCGCCTTGCTGCTGCTGGCGTTCTAATGCCTTTTGCACCTGATCTTCGGTAATAACTCCGGCTTTAACAAGCATCTGGCCAAGCAGTTCACTCGATTTTCCAATCATTTTAGACCTCCTCGTATATCGTCGTCCGTCGTCCGTCGTTCGTTGGGTACCCGTCATTCCCGCGAAGGCGGGAATCCAGTATTTTTATTTCTGGTTCCCCGCCTTCGCGGGGACGACGTCTGCCTTATAAAATTCCTCACAGCCTGCTGAATTATCTTTACAGGCGGTTTTTTCCCCGTCCATATCCCAAAAGCCAATATCGCCTGATAAATAAGCATCCCTAAACCGTCTATTGCCTCTAGTTTTCTCTTCTTAGCCTCAATAAGCAGCTTTGTTCCGAATGGAGAATAAACAAGGTCATAAAACAATAAATCCTTATGTAAAAAATTTGTATTAATCAATATCCCGTCACCATATTTCAATCCCACAGAAGTAGTATTTACCAAGAGATTGCTTTCCCGTAAATATTCCTCAACGAATTTTTCGCCAAGCGCGATTGCCTCCATTTTGCAAAGCGGGAACTTTTTGTTTATCTCATGAATAAGCTTTTTCGCCCTGCCAATATTCCTGTTCGCCACAATAATACGCGCCGCTTTTTCCTTCGCTAAGGCGTAAACAACCGCCCTGCTTGAACCTCCCGCCCCCAAAATAAAAACCGTCTTCCCCTTTGGCTTCGTAAAACTTGTCTCATTTTTTAAAGAAAGGATAAAACCTTCCGCGTCGGTATTGTATCCTTTTAATTTACCTTTTTCCAGCTTAATTGTATTCACAGCTCCGATAACACCGGCATCGGAATCGATAGAATCCAAATAAGGGATACAAGCTTCTTTATGGGGTATTGTCAAATTGACACCGCAGATATCAAGCGCCTTTATACCGGCCAAGGCAGATTTGATATCCTCCGGTTTAACAAGAAATGGGAGATAAACATAATTTAACCCCAGATATTCAAACGCGGTATTATGAATTATAGGCGATAACGTATGTTCAACCGGATATCCGAAAACACCTGTTATTTTAGTCCTGCCGTTAATCATGCAATTTTCTCAATTTCTGCTTCTTTATTTTTGATCATAGACTCTAATCTACCTGTTTCTTCGCATAACTTAATAATTTCACCCAGCCCTTTCTTGTCCCGTGGTTTACCTTCGATGTAGAAAGGGCTGGGTTCATCATCTTTAATATTATTATTTTTATAAAGCTCGTGAACTTTTATTCCAATTTTTTTAAAACTTTCATCAATTTTATGTTTTAAATGAACTATATCTAATTTTAACTTTCCCGCGCGATAAAAATTTATTCCTTCTTCTTTCCTCTTCTTGGCAAACCCAGCCACTGTCTCCCCTAATTGCTCCAGATTTCTCTTAGTCTCTCCAAACATATCATCTTTTTTGTCCGGCATAAAACTTCTCCTTATTCAAACACAAAACCACGATAACATAATAGCACAAAATAAAAAATAAACTAGGACTTTTTATATGAAAATTTGAATATGGAAGCCTTGAAAAAAAGAGGACTATTTTTTCTAATATTATCAATAAAAACCAACTGGTGTTTGCCAAAATCTTCGCGAGAAAAAAAACCTTAGAAAAAATAATCATCGTAATTCCCAGATACAAAATAACGCTGACCAGCGGGACCACAAAAATATTCGCTATAACCGATATCAAACTAACCTGCTGAAAATAAAAAGCGCTTATGGGCCATACGCCGATTTGGATTGCCAGAGAGAGTAAGAAAAGCGTTTTAATATTATTAGAAAATCTATTCATATAATTATTTGGAAAATCCTTGTTTATTTTTTCCAAATCTTCCTTCTTTTTCTTCTCTTCTTTATTTACCCTTTTTATTTGAAAATTTTCCAGCTCCGGATATATTAAAATCATAGACAAAACACAAACAAATGAAAGCTGGAAACTTATAGAAAAAAGAGCTAACGGGTTAAGCAATAAAATAATTAAAGCCGCCAATGTCAGACTGTTTAAAACATCACCATCCCGCTCAATAATATACCCAAGAAAAAGCACTGTCAATGTAATAGCTGAACGAACAACAGGCGGGTTAAGTCCCGTAGTTAAGGCATAAAACCACACAAGAAGAATACTTGGAATAACCGCTGTTTTTTTAGGTAATCTTAAAATATTTACAATAACCACAAAACATATTATACCTACCAATCCTACGTTTAAGCCGGAAGCCGCAAGGATATGAACCGTGCCGGTATCACGGAATATTTGCTGAACACCTTCAGGGATATTCTGATCCAAACCCAAAACAATCCCGCTGAGCAAAACAGATTCCATTTTGGGAAGATAATAAGAATATAGGTTTTGTACATATTTTTTAAAAGATATGCTCGCGTTTTTTAAAATATTTTTCTTATATCTTCCGATCTTTTCAACCTTTGAACCGCTTACAGATGAAACCGCGTTGGCGGCATTGCTTAAAAGATAAAAATTCGGATGTTTTAATTTTGCCTTAAATTTTACAACGTCATTGTAAGAAAATACGCGTCCGCCATAAATCGCAAGTTTAATTTTCCCTTTTATGCCAACGTCATCAATTGACTCCAATGATAAAGCGTAATTCGTCACGCGGGAATACATTCTGGGCTCATCCGCAATTCTCCCGATAATTTCCACTTTGCGTCCGATAAATTTTTCAAGAGTTTTGGCCTCCGGGCTATGGATAGAATTTAAAGTTAGAATAAAACCTGAGGTAAAAATAGCCAGAAGCAAAAAGATATTACAAACTATCTCGTTTTGCCTGACAAAAAAAAGAATAGAAAAAAGAAATAAAAAAATTAAAAATGGAAAAACAAAAAAGAATGGAATAAAAAAATAACGGCCGAGAATAATACCAAAAATAAAAATTATCAGAACTTTAAGGCAGGGTTGTTTCGTCATTTCACAAAGTGATCCAAATCCGCAACTTTTGCAACTCGTCCATATATTACGTCTTCAAATTCATTAAAATGCGCAATCCCGCATTTTATTTTTCTTTCCTCGCTTATCTTTAATTCCTGACCTTCTGACTTTGTTTCTGCTACAAAGTAAATTGTTTTTTCGTTTTTTTTAATCAAAGCCCAATCGGGATTGTAATCGCCAATAGGCGTTTTAATCTTAAACCAGAATGGAAGTTTGAAATAAAACTCAATATCATCCCTGTTTTCACATTCTTTCGCGAAAGCATATTCCACATTGGAATCAAGCGGAACAAGCGTGCTGTAAATCGTTTTATCTTTTTTGGATATAGTAAAGGTCAGGTTGTTCACATGAATATCATATTCTTCAAAAAGGTGCATTTCATATTCTCTGTCACCGATTTTTTTATACTTAATACCATCAATCATTAATTCGGAAAGGGCATCTTTTATTGCTGTAACGGCATTATCAAGAAAAAGCTGAGGATTGATGAATACATCATTTATTCTGCCTGATTCTTTTAATATTTCCAGAATTGTTGCCCGTGTGAGTTCTGTCCGCTCCTGTATATAAAAAAGCATATCGGGAATTTGGAATATACTATCAAGTAAGATTTCATATGAAGCTTTTGTTTCAGAAATAATACCTGATTCATCGAATTCCAAAGCTGTTTTTGTGGTTTTGATTATGGCTTTTTTGATTACCGGCATTTGCTTCACAACTTCAGCGGCTTTCTGTATCAACTCAAATGTATCGTATCCCACTTTGTAATTTGTCTGATATTTTATTCTATTCCAAATATCCTTGAATTTTTCATCCAGTTCAAAACCTTTTCGATACTTGACCGTTTTTCTTTTTTGCTTATTCTTAATCCTGCCCGCAAAGGATACACTACAATCCTCTTCAATTTCACTCTGGAGCTGCTTAGCAAAATCCTCATACGATTCATTGGCAATAACAGTCAGCCGATTTATACTATTGTCCTGTATGCGATTACCTTCCTGATTAACGGAAAGTCTTAAACCCCGTCCAATTTCCTGCCTTTTTTTGAGTTCCGACTTTGTCTCGTTTAGCGTACATATCTGAAATACATTTGGATTGTCCCATCCCTCTCGCAATGCCGAATGGCTGAAAATAAAGCGGAGCGGTTCATTGATATCAAGAAGCTGTTCCTTGTTTTTCATTATCAGTTTAAATGTATCGTCATCATCCAGAGTATTACCTTTCGTATCTTTCCATTTCCCTTTTTTATCCTGCGAAAAATAACCATTATGAACTTCTTCCACTTTAAACGGGATCAATCCTTTGTATGCCGATTTTCCTGAAATCTCCTTAAATATTTCTTCAAACCACAATGCGAATTTACCTTTAACCGCATTCCCGTCCGCGTCATAGCTTCGATAATTTGCGACCCTGTCGACAAAAAATAACGACAAAACTTTTATCCCCTTATCGTTTAGTTTTCTCTCCTTTAAAAAATGTTCTTCCACTGCTTTCTTTATTTGTATTTTCATTATTTCATCGGAAAAACCGCCAAAAGTAGTACCAATAAATAAGTTTTCTCCATTTGAAAGCTCAATAAATCCCTCACTTGCATCTATACCATTAATTATGTATCCGTTTTTATATATTTCTCTCTTGTTGGATAGTTCATGTAAATCATCGCCAACCTTTGCCGTAATTGATTTTCTTTTAACCCCTTCCTTCGTATTAACATCTATCTTTATTTTCGCTGATGTGCTGGTTTTGGCAGTATTAACCTTTTCAAGAGAAATAAAACCCCCGTTAAAATCATTTTCAGTAACAACAGAATCAACCTCAATTTGCTTCACCAATCCCAGATCATAAGCTTTAACCGGATCAAGGCTGTAAACCATATTGTAACGATTTGTATGCGTGGCGGAATAACGCAGTGTGCACAGAGGCTTCAAATTGGCAACTGCTTTTTTCCTTATGTCCGTCTCCATGTTTTGCGGTTCATCAACAATAACAATCGGGGCCGTTGCCTGAATGAATTCAACTGGCTTTTTCCCTGTAAGTTTATCGTTTGGTTTATTGATTACATTTTCGTCTTTGGCAAAAGAATCAATATTAATAATCAATATCTGAATATTATTGCTGACAGCAAAATTTCTTAAATTTGAGACCCTTCTTGAATCATATATTTGAAAATGGACAGGTGTTTTATCGTAAAGGCTTTGGAAATGGTCAAATGTGATTTCAAGATTTTTTAAGACACCTTCGCGAATGGCAACAGACGGGACAACTATAACAAACTTTTTAAAACCATATTTTTTATTAAGTTCGTAAATCGTTCGCAGATACACATAAGTTTTGCCTGTTCCAGTCTCCATCTCAACGGAAAAATTCAATCCGTCCAACTTTTCGGATTCAGCAATTCCATTGGTTTTTTGCACAGCCTGTATATTTTTTAAAATCTGTTCTTCACTTATAGAAAGCCTGTTACCAACTCCAACCTCATTCAGGAGACAACTTTCAGGTTGGAATGAAAATCCGAAATCACTTTGAGTTAACGGTTGACCTTCAAATATGTTTACAATGGAGTTTATGGCATCGAGTTGATATTGCTGGTTCGGATCAAAATGAAGTTTCATAAAGCCTCATACAATCTAATTCATAATTAATTTATCTGCCAGTTTTATCATAAAAAATTAACTTTTTTTTAGCATTTTATAATTTGCGGTTAAAATAGATACTGAATTTTCTTTTAAAAATATAAAATCATAATCATTGGTTACTATCTTGAAATTTTCTAATTTCGCCATTGAATGGTAATAGCTATCATTAAAATCAGACACCTCTATTTCTTCGAAAAGATTATCCAGTGAAATGCCCTCAAATTTATCATCAATTCTTTTGGCGAGCTTCATAATCTGTTCCATAACCACTGTCTTTGCAATGTTCACTGACTTTTTATAAACTTCTTTATTCCTGAAATCCTTTTTAAAATTAACATATTTAGAGGGCTGATTCTTTTTCAAAATATTAAATTCCAATCTAATCCATGCGTTAAAAAATTCAGAAAGCATTAGAGATGATATAAAAATAGAAGATTTTGCTTG
>JBDROR010000118.1:0-6174 GCA_043809805.1 bacterium | reverse complement strand
GCTTAGATAAAGAGGGGCGAAGAGAACAATTCTTTTTCCATAAATTGATTCTTTTATTTTGCCGGAAGTTTGACAAAGCCTTTTTAGTGATTCTTCATCTTCAATATCCAAAAGAAGTTTTATTTCTTCTTCCTTTGGAATTTTCCCTGACAGTGAATTATTAAATATTTGTGATAGATTTGAAGTCATCAAAAAAATCCCCCTAAATCCCCCTTATGCTATATCATTTATTCAAATTTGTCTATTAAATCTTGACTTTTATTTCTTAAGTGATATAATCCCACCAAAAGATGAGTAGATAGTGGATGGTGGAGAGTGAAGAGTAAAGAGGTTACAAAAAACGAGCGACGGGCGACGAGCGACGAGCGACGAAATACGAATTTAATCGCTATCGACGGCCCGGCAGGCGCGGGGAAAACTACATTAGCCAAATTATTGGCGAAAAGATTAGGGTTGTTATACATTGATACCGGGGCAATGTATCGTTCTTTGACATGGGAAATAATGAAGTTGAATATAGATTTTAATAATAGGGATTTGGTAATAGATGCGGCCAAAAAGATTGATATTGGGGTAAAGCCGGATGGCGAAAATTTGGAAATAAGAACTCCCAAAGTGACGGAAAACGTTTTTTATGTGGCTCAAATAAAAGAGGTTAGGGAAGAAATGGTGAGGATTCAAAGAAATTTCGCGCGAGAAAACGGGGTTGTAATGGAGGGCCGGGATATAGGGACTGTGGTATTTCCTTCCGCGCCTAAAAAGATATATTTGGACGCGGAGTTGAGCGAGCGGGCTAGCCGCAGATTCAAGGAATTTAAATTGAGAGGCTTTGAATCCACAATTTCGGAGATTGAAAAAGAACTGGCTGAAAGAGATAAAAAAGATAAAACCAGAGAATATGGCCCGCTGAAAATGGCTGTTGACGCGGTGTATCTTGATACGACTAGTTTGGATATTCCTGAGATGGTTGAGCGGGCGGTGGAGATAATTGGTTCCCCTCTTTAGAAAAGAGGGGGTTAGGGGAGATTTGAAAACAGTTAAAAAAATCCCCCTTAATCCCCCTTTTCCAAAGGGGGAAATAAAAAATTTGCCAGTTTGTAGGTTGAGCTTGCGAAACCCAACAAATTATTTGGAGATGTTGGGTTTAGGAATACGGTATACGAGCGACGATATTACATGTTATATAAATCAGTTCACATAGTTTCAAACATATTATCTTGTCTTTTGTTTAGATTAGATCGAAAGGGGATTGAGAATTTTCCTGAAAAGGGGCCGGTGATTTTAGCGTCCAATCATCTTAGTTTTCTTGACCCTATAATTGTTCCCACTGCCAGCAGGCGTCGTATGCACTTTATGGCTAAAGCGGAATTGTTTAAAGTTCCGGTTTTTGGCTGGTTAATAAAAAAATTTAATGCCTTTCCCGTTAAAAGGGGCATGTTGGATAGAACAGCTGTCAAGAATTCTCTAAATGTTTTAAAAAATGAGGATGTGCTGTTATTGTTTCCCGAAGGGAAAAGAAGCCCGACGGGAGATATTCAGGAAGCAAAACCGGGGATAGGTTTTTTTGTTTATCATAGCAGGTCGCCTGTGGTTCCCGTTTTGGTAACAGGGACGGATAAAGCGCTTCCAATGGGAGCGTGGATGATCAGGCCGAAAAAGATTAGGGTTATTTTTGGAAGACCGCTATATTTTGACAGATATTTTTCGCGAAAAGATTTGAAGGATGTTTACGCTCGGATTGGGGAAGATATAATGTCGGCGATAAGGGCGTTAAAATAATCCCCCTTAATCCCCCTTTTTCAAAGGGGGAAATAGGGGGATTTGATGTAGCTTGTTGTCATTCCGAGCGGGAGCGAGGAATCTATTGTAGGGGCAAATCCCCCTTAATCCCCCTTTTGCAAAGGGGGAAATAGGGGGATTTATTGAAGAAAGATTTCTCCCTTCGGTCGAAATGACAAGTGTGCGGTCGAAATATGAAATACGAAAAACGAGCGACGAGCGACGAGCGACAATTATATGCGCCAAAAGCGCGGGGTTTTGTTTTGGAGTGGAAAGGGCTATAAAATTAGCGAATCAGGCGGCAAAAAAAAATAGGGCTAAAGTTTATACATTAGGCCCGTTGATACATAACCCGCAGGAGGTGCGAAGGTTAGAAAAAAAAGGTATTATTCCAGTCAGCGATTTAAAAAAAGTTGGGAATAATCTTGTTATAATCCGTTCTCATGGCATATCGCCTGAGGGTTGGGAAGAGATAAAAAAGAAAAAACTAAAATTTATCGATACAACATGCCCATTCGTTTTAAAGGCGCAAAAGTTGGCTCAGAAATTACAGAAAGAGGGATATTTCGTTATTGTTGTCGGCGAGAAAAATCATCCTGAGATAAAAAATATAATTGGGTATACTAATGGAAGAGCTGTCGCGATAGGAGGGGTGAAAGATTTAAAAAATATTCCTTCCGGTGAACGAAGAATTGGCGTGATATCTCAGACCACCCAAACTTTAGAGACGTTTATTGAAGTAATCAACGAGCTTTTGTTAAGGTATCGTGAATTAAAGATATATAATACAATATGTCAGGCGACGACAGAACGGCAAAAAGAGGCAAAGGCCGTAGCTGAAAAAGTAGGAATTATGTTGGTGATTGGCGGCAGAAACAGCGCTAATACGACGCATCTCGCGGGTATTTGCGGGGATACGGGCGCTAAGGTGTATCATATAGAGACAGATGATGAAATAAAAGGAGATTGGGTTAAGAATAATGATAAAATAGGAATTACGGCGGGTGCTTCAACCCCGGATTGGATTATCAGGGGGGTAATAAAAAAGTTATTGTCATTCCGAGCGGCTGTAGGGGCGACCCGGCGGGTCGCCCGAAATGGGAGGGCGAGGCACCGCCTCGCCCCTACGGAAGATTTGTAGGTTGGGTTGAGATTGCGAAACCCAACTATTTAATGTTGGGTTCAGTAAAACCCAACCTACAAAATTCAATTGATGGTCTTAAATTAAAAAAGAAGGAGGTACAAATACGATAATGGAAGAGAAAAAAGAAGACTTGCAGGAGGTTTTAACAGGTGGTGACAGTTTAGATTTGGAGCAGGCGTATTATTCGTCCATGGCATCTTTGAAAGAAGGGAATATAATCAAAGGGAGGGTTCTAAAGGTTAAGGGCGAGGAAGTGATTATAGACATTAATTATAAATCAGAAGGGGTCGTCCCTAAATCTGAATTTATTAATAATGAGGGTAAGTTTACAGTGAAAGAGGGGGACGAAGTTAATGTGTTTTTGGAAAAGATAGAGAATAAAAACGGGTTAGTTGTTCTTTCCCGGGAAAAAGCCGCGTATATGGTTACATGGGATAAAATAGTTGATTCTTATGAAAACCAGAAGGTGGTGGATGGAAAGATTATTAAGCAGATAAAGGGCGGATTTGAGGTTGATATCGGGGTCAAATCGTTTCTCCCCGCTTCTCAGCTTGATGTCAGGCCGGTTTCGTACATAAATGAAGTTATTGGGAAGGTTTTTCCCATGAAAATCATAAAGGTAAACAGGGCGTTGAATAATATAGTTCTTTCCAGAAGAATAGTTTTAGAGGAGGATAGAGACTCTAAACGGGAAAAAATTATTTCTACTTTGGAAGAAGGGCAATTGAGAGAAGGCGTAGTTAAAAATATTACTGTCTTTGGAGCGTTTGTGGATTTAGGGGGTATGGATGGGTTGCTGCATATTACGGATATGTCATGGGGGAAGATTAAACATCCGTCTGAAAAAGTTTCTCTTGGACAGAAAATAGAAGTTAAGATAATTAGTTTTGACCGCGAAAAAAATAAAATATCTTTAGGGTTGAAACAAAAAACTTCTGATCCATGGGGAATAATTGAGCAAAGGTATCAGGTGGAGCAGGTAATAAACGGCAAGGTAACTAACCTTATGGATTATGGCGCTTTTGTGGAAATAGAAGAAGGTATTGAAGGACTTATCCATAATTCGGATATGTCATGGGTGAAAAAGGTTACAAATCCGTCCCAGATTCTAAAGGTTGGGCAGGTTTCGCCGGTTGTTATTTTAGCTATCGATAAAGGAAATAAACGGTTGTCACTTGGTTTAAAACAGGTTCAGCCGAATCCATGGGGACAAATAGACAGAAAATATCCAATAGGGTCAAAGGCCGTCTGCACGGTGTCTAATGTTACGGATTTTGGTGTTTTTGTGGAAATGGAAGATGGGGTGGAAGGATTGATTTATATAACCGATATTTCCTGGATCAAAAAAATCAACCATCCAAGTGAAATTTATAAAATTGGACAGCAGATAGAGGCCTTGGTTCTAAGTATTGATAAAGGAAAAGAAAAAATATCCTTAGGTGTCAAACAGCTTTCAGAAGATCCTCTTGCTAAATTTGAAAAAACTTATAAAGAAAAACAAGTGTTTAACATTAAAGTTAATGAGGTAATTCCCAGCGGTTATGTTGTTGAGTTGGAAAATGGATTTTCAGGATTTTTGTCGTTTAACGAAGTTTTGGATGAATTGATTAAAAAAGATAAATCTGAACTTTTAGGGAAAACCCTTGACGCGAAAATCGTCAAAGTGGATTTAATCGCGAGGCAGGTTATTTTAAGCCAGAAGGCTTTTGCCAAAGAAGAAGAAGCCGGAATAATTGAGGAATATAATAAAAATCAAGGGGCAATAGAAATCACACTCGCGGAGGCGGTTAAAAAATCGTTGAAGAAAAAAAGGACGAAAAAAGTAACAGCCCATTCGGATGTTGATGATGTTTCAGATAATTAAAGAAGATATTAAATCAGTTTTTGAAAAGGATCCGGCGGCTAAAAATATTGTTGAGGTTATTTTTTGTTATCCCGGATTGCATGCCGTTTGGTTCTATAGAATAGCCCATTTTTTCTATGCTTATAGGTTCTATACCACTGCTCGTTTGATATCGCATTTAGCGAGATTTTTAACGGGAATTGAGATTCATCCCGGAGCGAAAGTCGGGAGGAAGGTATTTATCGACCACGGTATGGGTGTGATTATTGGGGAAACGGCTGAAATAGGGGATAATTGTTTAATCTATAAAGGGGTTGTGCTTGGAGGGATTAATTTAGAAAAGAAAAAAAGACATCCCACTCTTGGCAAGAATGTGGTAGTCGGTTCGAATGCATGTGTTTTGGGGGCTATTACAATAGGAGATAACGTTAAAATCGGGTCTAATTCAGTGGTGGTGAAATCGGTTCCCGATAATACCACTGTGGTAGGTGTGCCGGGAAGAGTGCTTGAGAGTCCGGAGCCGAATCTAATATGTTGAGAAGTGGCGAGTGGTTAGTGGCGAGTGGAGAGTGTCTTAATTCCCCCTTTGGAAAAGGGGGATCAAGGGGGATTTAAACAATTCGGAAAAATCCCCCCTACCCCCCTTTTACAAAGGGGGAAAAGCGCGTGGGAATCGACGGACGACGGAGTTTTTATGTTTGAATACACCGAAAAAGTTTTAGATCATTTTAAAAATCCAAGGAATGTGGGCGAGATACCTGATGCTGACGGCATAGGAACGGTAGGGAATCCTGTTTGCGGGGATTTGATGACTTTTTATGTCAAGGTGAAGGATAATATTTTGCAGGACGTAAAGTATAAGACATTTGGCTGCGGCGCGGCGATAGCGGTTTCCAGTATTGTCAGTGAAATGGTGAAAGGCAAAACGCTGGATGAGGCTATGAAATTAGGCAATCAAATGGTTGCACAAGAGTTAGGCGGATTGCCTCCGAGTAAACTTCATTGTTCTAATCTGGGAGCGGATGCTTTGCATAAGGCAATAGAAGATTATAAGAGAAAAAATTCTTGACAATGAGTTCTTTTGTGATAAGATATTTTTATTTAAAGAGGAGGACAAAAATATGTCAGAAAATGCGCACCATGGAGGAATGAGTACAAGCAGAAAAGCGTTGATATGGATTGAATTTGTGAGTTTTGGGTCACTGTTAGCTTATTTTGTTTTTGAAATGGTTAAGCATGTTGCTGTCGTATATCTTGGAATGGGCGGCGGGCGGTAGGCGCAGGCTTTAGCCTGCGGTTGTTATTCCGAGCGAAGCGTTGTCATTCCGAACGCTTTTTTGTCATTCCGAGCGGGAGCGAGGAATCTGTTGTCGGGGCGACCCGGTGGGTCGCCCGAAATGGGAGGGCG
>JBDROR010000117.1:0-7429 GCA_043809805.1 bacterium | reverse complement strand
AATCCCGCAAGTTGTTGTGCCCGACTTATACGCATATTTATTTTTCTCCCCACACCTTCGCAATTCGGCCTTTGATTTTTTGCTCGAAGATTCGGATAAGTTGTTTGTTTGCCTTAACAATTTCCTGTTCTTTCCGAATTTGCTCCACTATTTGTTTCTGAACCTTCAAGTTTGGTAATGGAATTACCAAATGATTCAGATCTTTAATCGGCAATTGTGGTTGGGCACTTCCTGATAGAATTTTTTTAATCTGATCTTTTGCGTTTATCGACTGAAAGAAATAAAATAGATATTCTGACAAAATTTTTGATTCATCTGGCCTAAAAATAAGCATGCCAGAATTAATCCTAATATTTCTGAATGGAACATTATCATCAAATATTCCTGTATTACCAACGGTACCTCGACTTGTTAAAACAACGTCTCTTTTTTTAAGCTTCCCCTTCCCTAAACGCTTATCCTTGTCCTGAGAAATAAACATGGTTTCATCAAAACGAAACCCATTCTCGCGTACATTTTTAGTATTTAAAAATAAACAATAACCTTCCCCTTGGAATTCATTTTGCTTAGGATAATTGACACCACGATCGCCATCAATAATTTCAAGCGGAGCTTCTACCAACTCCACTACCGGCCAATCTGGATCAATATCAATACGCGGTTTATAATTTTCAACAACCTGACGCGCGCCATCAGTGATTTTTTGATAGCTGTTAATTTCGGCAACAATTTCTTGCTGAACGGATAATGGGGGGAGAGGAATTCTAAATGGCGATAATGATTGCCTTGTAATTTGTGGTTGAGCGGCTCCTGAAATCACTGAGTAAAAATCAGAATTTTTTAGAAAATAAAATAAGAATGCTTTGTTTATTTTTGATTTATCTTTTGGCTTAGCAACCATTGCATTTCCGGTAATCCATGATTTTGGTTCTGATAAATTTACGGTTCCGCAGGTTGCTCCTCTACAAGTTATTAAAACTTCAGAATCCTCATGATTATATTTATCAAAATATCCAATAACACCATTCGCGCCAAAAACTTTATATGGACCAGTTTCAAGAATTTCTTTTGAGGTTATAGTTTGTGGCTGATATAAATCACAAACCTTTCCCAATTCCACCATCGGCCATTTGACATTGCTATAAACCTTGGTTACCGCATAGCGTTCACCGCTTAAATTATAACCCCCATTCTTCTCAATTTTTCCCTTCTCCACCACCAGCACATTTTCCCATTTATCAGCATTAAATTTTTTACCGCTTATCAATGCTTCTTTATATGCAAGAATCGCGCGATAGGCCTCCGGCAGGTCATTTTCTTTTATCGGCCGTCTTTGCGCGCCAAGGTTAAAGCCGTCATTTTCTATTTTTATAAAAATTATTTTATCTGTCTTTTTTGCAAGGATCCTGTCCATCCAGAGTATTGATGTCTTAACTCCTGAATATGGATTAAATACGCCTGCCGGAAGTGAAATCACACCTACAAGATAGTTTTTCTCTATCAGCATTTTACGCAAGTCTTTATGAGATGTCTGGCTCTGGAATATTATTCCTTCCGGCACAATTACAGCGGCTCTTCCTTGCGGTGTAAGGTGTTCTGCGATGTAATCGACAAAAAGCACTTCTGAACGGCTTGCTTCGATTGAAAACCGTTTATGCGGACGAATCCCGCCCTTTGGAGACATAAACGGCGGATTGGCCATTATAACATCAGCGAATTCATTCCATTTTGCTTCACTCGTTAAAGTGTCATATTCGGATATTTTCGGATTGCTGAATCCATGCAGATACATATTTACAAGGGATAACCTTACCATATCAGGTGAAATATCGTAACCGGTTATATTTTCAGCAAGGCGTTTCCTGTCATCGGATGACAATTTATCGCCTTTGTATTTTTTGTTATTTATTGTTATCTCATCGAGTTTAACTCCATGCAGTTCAAACGCTTTCAGGTCTTTTTCAGGATCATAATTTTCAGAATTATATTTTAAAATATGCTTATATGAAGAAATAAGAAATCCCGCGGTTCCACATGCCGGGTCTAATATACTTTCACTTTTTTGAGGATTAATAATTTCAATCATGAGGTCGATAATATGCCGCGGGGTGCGAAATTGCCCGGCCTCGCCCTGGCTTCCAAGCACTGACAAAAGGTATTCAAAAGCGTCACCTAACCGTTCTGAATTGTCGTATTTAAAATCATTGATTATTTTAAGAAAACTTTTTAATGTTTCCGGGTCCCGGTAAGGAAGATACGCATTTTTAAACATATCCCTGAATAATTGCGGGATATTAGGATTCTGGTTCATCCGCTGGATAGCTTCGCCGTAAATATTAACAAGTTCAAAACCGCCTATCTTCGGGTCGAAGATTTTGCTCCACGCGAATTTATTATATTCCCGGGTGAAAAATTTTGGTTTTCCTCCAAGCTCCACGGATTCTTTATCCATATCATCCATAAACTTATAAATAAGCGCTATGGTTATTTGTTCCACCTGCGATTTCGGGTCCGGCACTTTACCGACAAGAATATCGCGGGCTGTGTCTATTCGTCTTTTGGTTTCTGTATCAAGCATATTTATTCACCTTTATTTATCACTCCCCAGTACCCGCCTTTATCGGGGCCGATACGTTTAATAAGCCCTTCTTTTTTTAATTTACCGATATTCCATTCAATGCCTTTAAGAGTAACGCCAATCTTTTCAGCAATCTCAGAGGTTGTTATTAACGGATTTTCTCTGAACAGGCGCAATATTTTCTCCCTAGTTTTCTCCCTAGTTTTCTCCCTAGTTTTCTCCGTAGTTTTCTCCGTATCTTTCAGACCTTTTTCAGTGACCTTTTCTGTGACCTTTTCCTCAATCTCTCTGCTGAATTCTACACAAAATCCACCGCCTGATTCTTTAAATACGGGTAGAGGAAGCCCCTTTTCTCTGCATTTATCAAAAATTTTAATTGTGCCCCTGCCCCAGGATTCTATAAAACCAGCCTTGAAGAAAACATCCGCTAAAAGTTCATTGCGCGGATATGAAGAATGAGGCTTATTCAGATCATCGAAAGTAATCTCTTCCGACAGCCGGCCAATATTCCATATCGATAATTTATTATTATAGACCTTGATTTGAGTATGAGGCCCTATATAATCTCTATGTATAACGGCATTGATAATTGCCTCGCGCAAAGCGTCTTCAGGATATACCAAGTCTTCTTTGCGGTATATACCTTCATAATAAAACCTGTTTTCCAGATATTTCATCCGAAATATCTCTATAGTCTTTTCAACCTGTTCAAACAGATTCCCCTCTATAACATCTGTGCTGATTACCTCGCTTTCAGATATAAACCTGCCAATCTGAATAAACGCGGATATGAAATATTTTCTTGGATTATTCCCAAAAAGAAGAATAGCCGCTCGTTTTAATTTGTTGCCTTTTGTCAGATTGAGTTTTTGCAAAACCAGTTTAGCCTCTTTTTCTTTTGCAATGAAGGGAAACCTCTTTTCCGCCAGTTTTTGAAAATGCCTGACTGTTTTTATGTTAATATCTTTAATACTGCTTCCCGGCTCAACTATGTCATCCCATGATGTTCCTGAACGCGAAATTAAAAACCTTGTTAATTCCATTCCTCTAAATTCTGTTGTAGTACTGCCGCTTCGAATATAAAATTTGCCGTGAAAAGAAATCGGAGCCGTGTATTTAGCAACTGATATTTTAATTATCGATTTATTTTGCTTTTTTTCTTCTTTAACATCAGCAACAACACCAAGCATATCCTTGATTTTATTGGGAATGTCTTCAAGAAGCTTTTTACTGTTTTTTAATTCAACATAATCGCCTTTATCATTAATCCCAATATAAATTGTGCCGCCATCGTTGTTCGCAAACGCACAAACTGTTTTAAGAATTTCATCATGCCATTGCTCTTTAAATTCAATATTTTGGTTTTCTGTTTTTCTCATGGTTATTTATCTTTTATAAAAACGCGTTTATTGAAACATAATCCTTAACATACTCAATTACCGGTGTCCGCCAGCCGTCTAAGTCTTTCAAATCCCGCATATTAAAACGCGGGTTTGTCGCGAGATCGGAGTATTCCTGAGTTTCCATAACAGCGCGTATTTTCTCGTCTAAAATATACGCTTTTATAAATTGCCTGATAATATTTACAAATTTTGATTCAGGATGATAAATAGATATGAATTTTTGAATTTCCTCTTCCAGTAGTTCATCTTTTGTTTTAAAACGTTTTATCCTGCCAAATATTTTTTCAAGTATTTCTTTTAAAGATAATCTGCGGTCGAGTTTAACAGACTTTCTGAGTTTTTCAAGATTGAAATATTCTTCGGGTTTATTAAAAACTTCCGTCTTTATATATTCTTCAGCTTCTTCGTATTTACCCTCGAATATTTTATCTTTCACATATTCATCGGCTTTAACTTTTTCCTCGAATTTTTCAAAAAACTTGCGGTCAATTTTCATTCCTTCAAAGCCAACATGAATCTCAGAAATTTCAGAGATTGGATCAGGAGACACATTTTCGTATTCTTTAATAACTGTTTTCCCTCCTCCACCGCCGCCACCGGTTCCTTCAGGAGGAAGTTCGATAATTTCATCATATTTAAATTTTTCCTCAAAGTATTCGCAGTTCGCAAAAAAATCAAACAATTTAAAGCGTTCTTTATTCTTTTTATATTCTTCGATTACTCCCTGCTCTTTTTCTTTAAAAGAAAAGGTGTATTTTCTTGTGCCGCGCCCTTTTATCTGAATAAAATCGGTCGGTGAAAAAATCGGGCGCATAAGGCATAAATTTAAAATATCCTCGCAATCATACCCTGTGGTCATCATACCGACTGTCACACATACCCGGGTTTTACTGGAAATATATCCTTCTTTAAATAATGTATGCCCGTTAAGATTATTATTGGCAAAGTTAATTGTCATCTGCTGGGTATTCTCTATATTAGAAGTAATTTGAACGGCAAAATCCGATTTGTATTTCCCGGGAAAAGCTTTGTGCGCCATTTCGTTTAAAATCTGGGTGATTTTAGAAGCATGTTTTTGGCTGACACAGAAAATAATACTTTTTCCGATTTCGCCCGTAAGCGGATCCCTCAAAGTTTTTTCAATGAATGTTTTACAGATTGTCAAATTGGTTTTTTCAGAAAAAAGTTTTTTTTCAAAATCCTTCTGGAAATATATTTTCTCCTGAAGCTCGCCGTTTTCATCTTCCACAAGCACTGAATAACCTTTTTCAGATAAAAGTTTTGTTGTAATATTGGTTCTCGCGTCAACAACTACAGGATTTACAAGATAACCATCTTTTACACCATCAATCAAAGAGTAACTAAAAGTCGGATTACCTCTTTCACATCCAAATGTTTTATATGTATCAAGAAGCTGGCGGCGCTCGAGTTTTCGCATATCATGCTCGGCAAGATTATTCTCATCAACATTTTTAAGATAATCCTTTGGTGTCGCGGTAAGCCCTAATTTAAAACCGGTAAAATATTCAAATACCGCCCTGCTGTTCCCGCCGATTGAACGGTGCGCTTCGTCTGAAATCACAAGGTCAAAATCAGCCGGAGAAAAAATATCTTTATATTTATTTTTAAAAAGCAAAGATTGAACAGTCGATATAACAATTTCCGCCCTTGTCCAATCATCACGGTTTTCTTTGTAAATGACACATTTATAATCGTTTTTCAGGTACCGCGTCATGTTTTTCTTTGCCTGATCTTCAAGCTCAAGCCTGTCAACAAGAAAAAGTACCCGCTTGGCGTTTCCAGTGCGAAGGAATAATTTAATTACCGCGGCTGATACCAATGTCTTGCCTGTACCAGTCGCCATTTCGAACAAAAACCTGTCTTTGCCATTTTTAACTGCATCCTGTAAAGCCTTAACTGCTCTAAATTGATATTTCCTTAAAAAGCTCACACCTGCTTCTTTAATAAATTCAGGACGGATTGTTTCATCTAACCAGCGCGGGTCGTTTTTATAATCCGGTTTTTGCGTGACAGCTATATAATCAGTTTCGATTATTTCTTTTACAAGATTATCGGGATTTGGTTTAAACGCTTGTTTATGGATAATTGAGCCACTATTCGGGAAAGATGTAATTATGTAAGGATTGCCGGTTTCAATATCCCAAAAATAGTGGAGATTGCCGTTTGAAAAAATAACAAAACGGATATTTTGCGATTGTGCATATTTACGAGCCTGCTCTTTACCGGTCAGGGGGTCTTTTCCTTCCCGTTTAGCTTCAAGAACAGCCAAAGGAAACATATTTTCATCAAGAAGCAAAAAATCAATAAAACCTTTTTTTACTTTTTCAAAATCCTCTCCAAATTCGTTTAAAGACTTTTCAGTCAATTTTGTATTAACTTCAAGGCTTATATTCGCCCTGCCCTTTGAGCTGTCAAAAAATCTCCAGCCTGCTTCTTCTAATAATTTATTTATTTTTATACGAGCTTTTGCTTCTTTTGACATAATAATTTGCGTTTAAGTTTTTTGCTTAAACTAATTCACATTAAACTAAGCCAGTATTTTACCCTTTTCCCCAGCAATATTCCATATAAATTCCTGAGACAGTTTTAAAAAACCATCGGTAAATTTATCAGCCGTTTTACTTACATTGAAGAAAAAATAGCCCGGGACGGAAAAAATTTTTCGCATTACACGCTTGAAGGCCTGGATAAAATTTGGAATGAGTCAAAAAAAGTTTTATAACATTAAATCTCTGTCCATGGAACAGCATAGATATTTGATGCAACCGGATAAATTCTATTTCCGGTATAAACAATAATACCTTTCGAAACCTGCGGATGATCTTTCATAAACTCCCGCATCTGCCTGGTATCACCAAACGTAATTTCCCTGGATGACTTCACTTCTACACCTAAAATATTATTGGCTAAGCAAATGACAAAGTCAACCTCTACGTCATGTGTCTTTGGCTTCCAGTAAAATATTTCGGGAGTTGTAACTTGCAGGGAAATCCATGATAAAATTTGCTGTAAGATAAAATTCTCCAAATACCGTCCTTTGACACGAGATTCCGCGAGGCCTGCGGATTGATAAATACCGGCAAGAAAACACGCTGTTCCTGAATCAAACCAATAATACTTTGATTGCTTATACGCCCTCTCACCCTTAACAGCATAACCTTTTATATCATATAAAAGATTGGTATCATTTAATAAACTCATATATCTGCTTACATTTGTTCTGGTCTCACCGCATGCCTTTGAAAGTTCTTCCTGTACGGATTCCCAGCCGGTCGCTTGCGCGAGCGCCTCCATCAACCTGCGAAAATGCTGAGGATGCCTTATTTTAAGCAGGTCATATATATCCCGCTGAATATAAGCATCAATATAACCACTAAGCCGCTCTAAAACTATTTTTTCATTTGCCGCAAGCGCGACACCCGGCAGA
>JBDROR010000116.1:0-2179 GCA_043809805.1 bacterium | reverse complement strand
ATTGAGATACCGGAAATAGACTTAAATCTTTCCGATGTTAACATTGAAGCGCAGAAAATGGCAGGAAAGCTTTCCATATCTGGCGTACAACCGAAAATATCAGTCAAGTTAAATAAAAAAAATAATAAAATAGAAGCGGTTTCCGAAGGCGGGGAATATATTTTGAAGCCGCAGTCTCAAACATTTAATCATTTGCCTGAAAATGAGTTTACTTGTACTGTTCTTGCGGAAAAAATGGGAATTGACGTTCCGGAATTCACATTAATAAAATTGAAAGACGAAAGTTTCGCGTATATCGTTAAGCGTTTTGATAGAAACAATGGAGATAAAGTACATGTTGAAGATTTCGGACAGGTGTTAGGTAAAAAAGATAAATATAAAGGTTCTTACGAAGAAATAGGGAAGACACTAAAGACAATATCAGAAATACCCGGGTTGGATGTCCAGTTGTTATTTGAGAGGATACTGTTTTATTACATAATAGGGAATGGAGATGCCCACTTGAAAAATTTTTCTATACGCTATGAAAATGAAGGCCAGATTAGGCTTGCGCCCGCGTATGATATTGTATCATCAAAAATTGTTATTAGAGAAGAAGAAGATTCCGCGCTGACTATTGGCGGGAAAAGAAATAATATCAAAAAAGACGATTTTTATTCTTTCAGTGAATATCTGGGTATTAATAAAAAATATACGGAGGAAGTATTTAAAAAATATCTAAACACAGAAATCTTGCTGAAAAATATTATCAGTATTAATGCTGATGTCTCGAGTAAACTGAAGAATATAATAATAGAAAGAATCATGAATCTGAATAGAAAGGGAAAGGGGAGTGGAAATTAGCTTGACAAATATAAAGATATATATTATGGTATATATCAAAAGGAGGGGTAATTATGCTATCAACAGCTAAAATATTTGTTAACGGCAGAAGCCAGGCTATCCGTTTGCCAAAAGAATACCGGTTTGACGGTGATGAGGTATATATCAATAAAATTGATGATGTGGTAATAATTATGCCAAAGAAAAATCCATGGGTAAATTTATTAAAATCACTGAATAAATTTACTGATGATTTTTTAAGAGACAGAAACCAGCTGCAAAATCAAAAAAGAGATATTTCCTAATGAAATACTTGCTCGATACGGATACATGTATTTACATAATCAAGAAAAAGCCAGCCGCTCTTTTAAATCGTTTATTTAAAGAAAATATATCAAATGTAGGTATATCATCAATCACTTTAAGCGAATTAGAATATGGAGTTGAAAAAAGCCAATATCCTGGAAAAAATAAATTAGCTTTAATCGAATTTTTGGCTCCAATATCAGTATATGGATACGATAGCAATTGTGCTAAGGAGTATGGTGTTGTAAGAGCAGATTTAGAACGAAGAGGTAAAGTTATTGGGGCAATGGATATGCTTATTGCGGCACACGCCAAAGCGCTAAACTTGATACTTGTAACAAATAATATCCGTGAATTTAAAAATGTAAAGGGATTAAGAATCGAGAATTGGGTGTAATTATTTAATCATGATCCAATAAGTAGTCGTTATTTATAACTTTTATACTTAATCTTCCCTCTAAAATGTTACTATATTTTTCAATAACAGGCCGGATCACAATACCTTCACGCGGGATATTGGTGCATGGGTAATTCCCTTTTGCTAATTCAAGCAGTTGCTCGATGGTGTGAGAAAATGTAAAATTGTCATCTATTATAGAAACTGTTTTTAAACCTAATTGTTTACTTGTGTTTATAAAATCATTGTACGCCAGATATTTTTTGTTATTGATGTCATAAATATTGAAGAGAAAAACATCAACTTCTTTTAAATGCATAGGATTTTTTTGAATACCTGGGCCTGCAAGTTCCCCTTGAAGGCAGAAATTTCCCAAAGATTTTAATTTGTTTTCAAGATCATATTTTTTAAAGATTTTCCAATATAGATTTTCTTCGTTTTCAATGAAAGATAAATTTCGGGAACATATGTCAAATTCACCATCGCAATGAATAAAGGAAGTGCTTGTGCCGTCAATTTTGATTGATATATAACATTGTAAATTATTGAACTCTGCAATCACCGTTGGAAATGACTGAATTCTCAGCTCGTCCGTTTTAGGGGCCAAAAATGACGGATAGTTTCTTTTTATTTCGCCTTTGAATGATATTGGAA
>JBDROR010000115.1:0-2345 GCA_043809805.1 bacterium | reverse complement strand
GCAAGATTAAAGCAAAGTCGTTTGAAATCTCAGAGGAAATGGAGATTGAGGACAACTGAACAGTAAGAGCCGTATGAATCGAGAGGTTCACGTACGGTTCCGTGAGAAGCTTGAAGGGAAGTTCTTCAGGTTTACTCGACCTTACGTCGTATATCGACAAATATTTATTAAGATTATTAAAAAAGTGTGTTATAATTTTTATTAGGAGAAAAAATATATGCCAGCAATAAGCATGTTTTATGGAATTATAATACGTATGTTCTTTATGGATAATAAACAACATAAATCTCCTCATATCCATGCTGAATATGGGGAATTTATTGCAGTTGTTGAAATTCCTGACGGGAAAATTTTAGAGGGGGATTTCCCAAACAATAAATTAAAATTGGTCCAAGCATGGATTGAAATACACAAAGATGAATTAATGGCTGATTGGAAATTAGCTTTGGAAGGTAAAAGTGTTTTTAAAATTAAGGGACTTGAATAATATGATAAAAATTAAAAATGTAATACCAGAGGATAATTTCAAATTAAAAATTGAATTTGAAAATGGATTGTTAAAAATATTCGATATGGAGCCTTATTTAAAATACGATGTCTTTTCTCAATTAAAAGATATAAATTATTTTTACCGCGTACAAAACAAAAGTTACTATATAGAATGGCCTAACGAACAAGATTTAAGCGCTGATACTTTATTTGTTGAAGGCAAGATGGCTGCTTAAAAATCAAAAAGAGGAAGACGAGGGACGGAGTTGATTTAGTCCCCTACGTCGGGAATTGAAGCTGGATTCCCGCGTTCGCGGGAATGACAAATGACAAAAAAAGGACACCCACAGGAAGTAAAAATCTTACCCTTCATAAATCATAAAAATGTATAATAGTGTCTATGCGTAAAAATAATGAGGTATCTGTAGGGTGCATAGTTGTTCATCTTAAAAAATATTCTTTGTTGGAAGCGTGCGGATTATGACAAGCGAGGCAAGTAGCATCGGTTTGCGAACCATCCTTGCTTATCTCAGGATGGGCGTTTCTTATTTCGTCATCCTGATGGCAAAAATCGCAAGAATTTTTCATGATGTCAATTTTAACTTTTTGAACTTTTGGTTTGTCCGGTTTAATATGGCAGGGACGGCATTCATTCATAGCTATTGGCCCATGGATATATTTCATGTTCATCCATCCGTTTTTTCCGTGGCATGAAAGGCACTTGTTCATATCATCACTGTTCCTCGCGCATTTTACAACAATGTTTTCAATGGGCTGGCTGGTCTTAAAGGACGGAATGGTTATAAAGAAAAAAAAGGATAAAAATGTTATCGTTTGGAAAAAATATACTTTTCTCATCTGTTCCCCATAATCTTATTATTTGTCATCTTTGTGATATTGTATCATGATTTAAAAATAAATGGAATTGTAAAAATAACTTGTTTTTTTGAACAAATTTTGATATAAAGGATTTCATGGCGTTAGCATTTAAACAAAAAAAGCTCATAATAGGTTCTCTTGTAATTGTCGCGGCAGTTGGTTACTTAATATATGCCGGTATGAGAGACACGATGGTTTATTTTCTCACAGTAAGTGAGGTTTTGGAGAAGGGACAGTCGTTAAGCGATAAGGGTATTCGTGCCGGTGGGAAGGTGTCCCCGGATTCAGTTAGTTGGGATCAGGATACTCTAAATTTAAAATTTGAAATGGAAGATGAAAAGACCCAGGAAAAGCTTGCGGTAGAATATCATGGGACGATTCCTGATACGTTTAAAGATGGCGCCACAGTTATTGTTGAAGGTAGAATGTCCGAAGATAAAATTTTTTATGCCAAAACCCTGATGGCTAAGTGTCCGTCGAAATATGAGGCTAAGAAGGCGGAAAATTAGATTTGTCGGTTGGGTTGAGCTTGCGAAAACCAACTGTTTATAAAAGACAATGTTGGGTTTAGTAAAACCCAACCTACGCGGCTGACAATTAGCCGTAAACTTTAACGCAGGCTGAAGCCTGCAGCTACTAAAGTACTAAACGCAGAAGCAGGGCAAAAGAGCCTCTGCTCTTAAGGAACAGATTTATGATACCAACATTAGGTTATTACTCATTAATTATCGGCGCTGTTTTCTCCCTTTATGCTTTTATAACAGTCATATTTGGGATAAAATTCCGATCTTATCCGTTAATAAAAAGCTCAAAAAACGGCTTGTTAATTAGTTTTATATTTGTCACTTTAACTTCTCTCGCGCTGCTGTATTCCCTGCTTAGTAGAGATTTTAGCCTGGAATATGTTTATGAGCATTCCAGCAGGTCGCTTTCTCTTCTTTATACTATTTCGGCTTTTTGGGCGGGACAAGAAGGTT
>JBDROR010000114.1:0-9502 GCA_043809805.1 bacterium | reverse complement strand
CCCTGAAAGGGCACGATATAACAGCACAGGGTGAAGCCCTGTGGAATAGAGCCCGTGAAATATAAAAGCCCTGAAAGGGCGATATAAATTATAATCCCAAACATATTTTCCACCTATTTTATTACGCCCCTTCGGGGTTTCTCAATTCACTATTAATGTCCTGATATAAATAAAATTGAAATACATAAAAAAATTAATAAAACAATCAGATGAATTGATGAAGACTCTCAAAGAAATAAACGGACATATTGTTTTGAACAATTATATGTTAGAAATTAAAAGTATGGGCTGAAGTTGCAATTTCACAAAGCACAGCCGCGGTTTTTATTTTTCTCTTGCAAAGCAGCTCATATTGCTATATAATCTTACCAGTAAGAATGGAGGTTATATTATGAAAACGTTAGCAACAGCAAAAATGTCATCCAAAGGACAAATCGTTATCCCCGAAGAAATTCGTGAAAAGCTCGGATTAAAATTGGGCTCTCTGTTTGTGGTAATGGGAGAAAAAGACGTTGTTATTCTTAAAACCATTACCCCACCCTCAATGAATAAATTTGATAATCTTATAGGTAATATTAGGAAACAAGCAAAATTTTTCGGTTTAAGACGTTCTGACATCGAAACTGCAATTAAAAAAGTCCGCAACAGATGATGAAAGTTATTGTAGATACAAATGTTATTATTTCAGGTATTTTCTTTTCTGGCCCTCCATATGAAATACTTAATGCCTGGCGCAATAAAAGATTGCAGATAGTCATTTCTCCGGCAATAGTAGATGAATATCAACGGGTTGGAAAAGAACTTGAAGAACAGTTTCCAGAAATTAATATTGAACCTTTTATAAAATTATTAATGGTTGAAGGACATTTAATAAATGCGCCTTTTCTGGTAAATTCTGTCTGTGAAGATCCCGATGATGAAAAATTTATCACATGTGCAATTGCAAGTCAAACTAAAATAATTATAAGCGGCGATAAACATTTACTTAAGTTGTCTGGACACAAAGATATAGAAATTATAAAACCGAGATTATTTATTGATAAATATTTAAAAATTAAAGAAAGATAAAAAAATATTTTTTTAATTATAGCTTTTGTCTGCGTAATATTTCAGGAACTGCAGCGGTGTTAATACTTTTTTATTATCATGTTTCTATCCAAACACCTTAGACAACCCCGACCATATATAGAAGAAAATGGTGCGGAGGAATTTGGGGGCGCGGATATTGAATACCATTATGGACCATTCGAGGTCTTTCATGTTGCAGGTTGTCGAGCGGCTGTATTTGTCCATATGCCGTTTCATGCCTTGAAGTCTGTTGTTTTTTTCAGTTTCATCTTTGATGGCCATGACTTTGTCGATCTCTGTGGAAAATGCGCGTGCCTCCAGTATTTTTTCTTCCTGTTTTTTAGCCTGTTTTGGTGTCAATAGCCCGTGCTTTAATTTAATTTTGTTCAATCCAAGCGCCGCGCGGTAAGAACTTTCAACTATATCATCTCGCGAGAGCCATTTGGTTTCGTAATTTAATATATATTTCCAGCTTGGCTGGAGCAGAGCTTGCCTGTGTTCCTCCAATGTGCGGTAAAAAAGTTTATAACCGTGCTCTTCAGGATTTTCAAATACCCTGGACCCCGGATCGAGAAATGGCGAAAGCGGCGATATGTAAACGGAAAGTTTTTTAGACTCCGCGAATTTTTGAAGCAAGTAATCGCAATATTCCACAGTCCCCATTACTGATTCTTTGGTTTGCTCGGGAAGGCCTATCATAAAGAAGAGATCAACTCTGCCGACACCCAGTTCTATCGCGGCTTCAATCATATCTTCCATTTCTTTATTGGTAAAACGCCGTCCAAACAATTTACGGACATGTTCATCATGCGATTCTGGGGAAAGCAGTATATTAAAACGCGGGACAGCCTCGCTAATATGAATCAGCTCTTCTTTTGTGGGGGGCAAAGACACCTCAAAAATAATCTGATTGGAAATTTTCAGCCTTTTAAATTCTTCCAGAAGCGCGTAGCTGTATTCTTTGTCGTTCAGGAACGGGTCGCCTATCAGCAGCAGCGGCCCTTTAATAAAACGTGTCAGATTTTTTATCTCCTCTCCGATATTTTCGGGTGTTCGGTAGGCCGCCTTTTGCCTGCCGCAATGTTCCTTATAAAAATCATTGGAGCCGCCGCAAACATTGCAGTTATAATTGCATCCCCTGCTCAGGACAATAGCCGTGACAGGATAATCAACCCATGACGCGAATGGCAGGTATCCTGACAGATCTAAATCTCTCAGTGCGGAAAAAAAAATGTTTTTATAGTCAATTTGTATGTTTTTTAATGTGTCCGGTATATAGTTAAATGTGTTATAGATTATTTTGCCTTGTTTATCTCTCCAGCAAAGATTTGGAATTTGGTCAAGGTTACCGCCATTCTTCAGTGTAGTAATAAGCTGCTCAATAAGAGGCTCTGTGGAGTCGCCGCGGAAACAATAATCGATAAAAGGATATGACACCATTAATTCTTTATGGTAGTAAGTTGCGGATATCCCTCCAAAAACTACTTTTGAGTCAGGATGAATTCTTTTTACGAGTTTAGCCACTTCAATGCTTCCATGCGCGTGACACAACCAGTGAAGATCAATCCCAAAGACACGGCTTTTGATTTTACTTAAGAATTTCTCCACATCGAATTTTGGGTCAAGAAGCATTTTTACGGCAAGATTGAGAATTCTTACCCGCATACCTTTATCTTTTAAATGACGGGCAATCGACCCAAAGCCAATCGGATACATCTCAAAAATCGAGCTTGACGGCACTACATCGCTTATAGGCCCAAACATTATAGAAGTTTCGCGGAAGTCGTATACTGCCGGCGCGTGTAAAAGAACAAGGTCATATTTATAATTGTTAGGAGTCATATTTTGTCCACCTATCAATCCCCCTTTGATCCCCCTTTTTCAAAGGGGGAAATAAACAAATTTTAGAAATCGCTTGCTATTAAACAGAAATTTAGGTATATTGTCAATAGATAAAATGAAAAAATATTTTTTAGGTTTAGCGCTTATTATGTTTGTATTTTGCGGAAATGTATTTGCGTCCGAGCTATTTAAAACGATAGGTTCTCGTGTGATGGGATTAGGCGGGGCATTTACAGGCGTGGCAAATGACGCTAATGCCGTATTTATAAATCCCGCCGGACTTCTTCAGTTAAGGGGTAGTTTTGTGGATATGGGTTACAATATGAGCAGTGACAAGAATTTTTACAGCGGTCATATGAGTTTTGCTAATTCTTCGCCGCTGGATAACGAAGCGGGCGGGATGGGTTTTTACACTAAAGGGAATAATGTCTCTCAAGGAAAGGATCGCCAATATATTGTCTTAATTTCAGTGGCCCAGCCGTACGGCAAAAATTTTTATTTTGGCGGCAGCGCGAAATATATCAAAAACACAAATAAATTTAATGAAATAGATGTTCCATCGACAAAAGAATCCGCCTTCAGTTTTGATCTAGGCATGTTTTTTAAATTGCATGAGTCTGTTTCATTTGGGATTATGGGATATGATTTGGGAAAACCGGATATTTCTACTAATTCCAGAAAAGTGACAATGGGCATGGGGTTAAAATTGGGTACCGCGGCTAATGTAGGTTTTGATGTTGATCATTTTGCGCAGAAAGACGCGCGCCAGTTAGATTACCACGCGGGGGTTGATTTTTTGCCTCAACAAAATGTTAGTTTACAGCTTGGGTATTTTACTGACAAACTAAATAATTCAGAGACTGTTACGGGCGGGTTAAAACTGCAGGTCGCGCAAAAAGACAGAAATGACTACATCGGCTATGCCTACTCAGAGGAACTTCGGGAAGGATTAGACAAAAAGATAGAAAAGCTTCATTCAATCTCCGTAGGATTGTTCTATTAGCACTCAGTTTTATGTCAAAAAAAATCCGTAATTTTTCGATTGTCGCGCATATTGATCATGGTAAATCCACGTTGGCTGACCGGTTATTGGAACATACCGGAACTATTCAGAAACGAAAGATGATGAATCAGGTGCTGGATAAAATGGATCTTGAACGGGAGCGCGGCATTACGATAAAAGCTCATACCTGCAGGCTTATGTATAAAGATGCGTCTGGAGCTATTTATCGTTTAAATTTGATTGATACGCCGGGCCATGTGGATTTTAGCTATGAGGTATCCCGCAGCCTTGCCGCCTGTGAAGGCATTGTTCTTGTGGTTGACGCCGCGCAAGGAGTTGAGGCTCAAACTATAGCCAATTTTTATCTTGCCAAAGAAAACAAATTGCGGATAATTCCAATAATTAATAAAATTGATCTTCCTAACGCGGATATCCAGAAAACAAAAAATCAGATAATTCAATTAGTGGAATGCGATGAAAAAGATATTATAGAAATCAGCGCCAAGAAAGGTATTGGGATTGAAGAGCTTTTGCAGGCCATTATCAAAAATATCCCAGCGCCGAATGGAGAGAACGATTCTTCCTTATCAGCTCTTATATTTGATTCCTTTTTTGATACATATCGGGGCGTGGTTATTTATGTGCGGATTTTTCAGGGGAAAGTTTACCCCGGCATGAAAATAAAGTTCCTGTCCAATAGCAAAGTTTTTGAGGTATTGGAGGTTGGTGTATTTCATCCTGAGATGTCAAAAGAAAATGAATTATCCTGCGGCGAAGTGGGATATATCGTTGCGGGAATAAAACAAGTTAAGGATGTTTCCCTTGGAGATACAGTAACAAACGCGCAAAACCCTGTTAACGTTCCGTTGCCGGGATATAAAAAAATGCAGCCTATGGTTTTTTGCGGCTTATATTCCATAGAGGCTAGTGAACATAATTTGTTGCGCGAAGCGCTGGGAAAGTTAAGTTTGAATGATTCATCTTTTGTCTATGAACCGGAGGTTTCGCAGGCTCTGGGAATAGGATTCCGGTGCGGGTTTCTTGGTATGCTTCATATGGAAATAGTCCAGGAACGGTTAGAAAGGGAATATAATCTTAGTTTAATAATCAGTACTCCTAATGTTGTATACCAGATTATGAGAAAAAATTGTGAGATACAACTGATTCAAAATCCGTCAGAATTCCCGCTATCGAACGAGATCGAAATAGTTGAAGAACCTTACATCAGGGCAATGATAATGGTTCCAACCGAATATACGGGGCAGGTAATGACGCTTTGCCAGGAACGCCGCGGCAAATATTTGGAAGTCCAGTATCTGGACAAAACTCAGGCTATCCTCAGATATGAACTGCCTTTATCTTCCATAGTTATTGATTTTTATGATAAATTGAAATCTATGACCAGGGGATATGGTTCATTTGACTATGAGTTGATAGGTTACCGGCCGGACGAGCTTGTCAAAGTGGATGTTTTAATTAATCATGAAAAGATAGAGGCGCTTTCTTTTATAGTCCATAAAGATGAAGCTTTTTATAGCGGACGGGATTTGGCCGGCAGGCTCAGGGAAATTATACCGCGCCAACAGTTTGAAGTTGCTATTCAGGCGGTTATTGGTTCTCGCGTGATCGCCAGAGAGACTATAAAACCGTATCGCAAGGATGTTACAGGGTATCTTTATGGAGGAGATATAACCCGCAAAAGAAAACTTTTAGAAAAACAAAAAAAAGGCAAAAAGCGAATGAAAATGCTTGGCCGCGTGGAGATCCCGCAAGAGGCGTTTATGGCGGTATTAAAAAGGAACTAATTATTTTGCTCCGGCTAATATATTTTTCACAAGTGCTTGGAATTGGTCGTTTTCGAACGGTTTGGTAACATATGCGGCTAAATTGGCATTTACAAGTTCGTAATCATCTTTCATATACTGAAAAGCAGTACATACGACAATAGGCATATTTTTATCAACCTTTCTTACCTGCTGAATAAGTTCAATCCCGTGCATCCCGGACATTTTTATATCGGTAATTATAAGATCTATCTTATTAGACGCCATTTTTTCCAGGGCTTCTACTCCATCTTTGGCCATAAATAAATTATAATCTCCGGTTTTTCCAAAGAGTTCCTGATATACAAAATGCATCGCGGAATCATCATCTGCAATTAAAATATTATACATCAAGTAGATTTTCGGCGTAATTAACCTCTAAACTTAATTTTTTTTGCGTTTTTTAACAAAAATAACCTTGACAAGCTAAAAATCTGCTGATAAAATGAATGACCGGTCAGTCATTTATCGCAAACCGTAAAAAGATATTAATATAATGAAACAGGCAGAAGCAAAAAAAGAAAAACGAAGAGGATTAATTCTAAAAACGGCGCGCAAGGTGTTTGCCAAACACGGTTACTTTCTGACAACCGTTGATATGATCGCCAAAGACGCGGGATTAGCCAAAGGAACTATCTATCTTTATTTTAAACATAAAGAAGACCTGTTCTTTTCTCTTTTTGAAGAAGGATACGGCAAATTTCTGGAATATCTTAACGCGATAAAAGAAAAATCCATAGACCCTCTTGAAAAAATACTTGAGATAATTAAACTCGAGGTCGATTTTCACCAAAAAAATACCGATGTATGCCGCCTCTTTCTTAATAATCAAGGCCCTGATATTGAAAATATACTGCCGAAATTTCGCTCAAAAATACTGCAAAAGCATGAATATCAGTTAAAAGTTATTACAGAAATCGTTAAACAGGGGATAAAACAAAACAAAATCAAAAAAATAAACCCTTACAAAATGGCAATTACAATTATAGGCGCAAGTCACGGCCTGCTGATGGCCGGTGTTTTAGGAATATGTAAACCTGATAAAAAAGAAGATATTGGTTTTATTTATAATTTTATTTTAACGGGATGCGCAAAGTAGGGGCGAAATGAAAAAAATTACTTTATTATTATTTGTTTTAATCTGCTTTTCAAACATTTCGTCCGCTGAAGAAAAAATATTAACACTGGAGGACTGTTTAAATATCGCCTGCAAACAAAACAAGGCTTTATTAAACGCAGAAACAGAAAAAGACCTCGCAAAACTGAACATAAGTAAAGCGATAGCGGTCTGCCTGCCTGGTATTGACGCGCAATCCACATATTACAAGTACGGGCTTTTGCCGGCGGATTCCAAGCTAATAGAAAACAATTACCAGAATCAGATCTCGCTTGCACAGCCTATTTTCAACCGCCGCACATTTGTGCTTTTTAAACAGGCAAAGATTAATTTAAAGGCGGAGGGAAATAACCTTGAAGAAGAAAGAAACACTCTTACCTTAAATGTAAAAGAAAGTTTTTATAACTTGCTTAAGGCAAAGAGCATGATTGAATTGAACCAAAAAGCTGTAGAATTAATGGAAGAACATCTCAAAAACGCGAATGCCCTTTTTAATAACGGAATGGTTGTCGAAACCGATGTGATGCGCGCGGAAATGGAATTGGCCAAAGCCCAAAAAAATGTCTTAATCGCGCGTCACGCCGAAAATCTTTCGCAAAAAAATCTATGTATTGTTATGGGAATTGACTTGGTAGGGGCACGTTGCAACGTGCCCCTACAATTGGATGAAAATTTGGACGCGGTAAACTTTTCATTAGAATCATCTGATTTCTATAAAGAAAAAACATTGAAAAACAGGCCTTTGTTAAAAAAGGCAAAAGAAAATGTGAAATTATCCATGGAATCAATCACTCTGAATAAGGCAAGTTTTTGGCCTGTATTTTCCGCATACGCGAACTATAACTGGACAGGTTCAACGTTTATCCCAAAAGATGATTCATGGACCGCGGGCATAAACGTAGCAATAAACCTTTTTAACGGCGGATTAAATAAAATAGAAATAAAAGAGGCAAAATATAAATATGAACAGGCAAAACGCGGCTTGTGGCAGATTGAACAATCGGTTGTTTTGGAAACAGAGTCGGCGTATTTGAAACTCAAAGAAATTAAGGAACTTATTGACATAAACGAAAAAATTTATGACATCGCGGACAAAAATTATAAACTGACGCAGAAAAGGTATGCCGAAGGGTTGGTTCCAAATACAACTGTTCTCGAGGCTTATACATCACTTTTAGAGGCGCAGACAAATGAAATTTCAGCGGGATATGATTACAGAATCGCGATAGCAAGGCTGGAAAAAACGGTGGGGGTATCTGTTGATACCTCCCTTTAGAAAAGGGAGGTTAGGAGGGATTTGAAGCATTTTATTAAAAAATCCCCCTGGGAGATAAAAAATTAGAGGAGATTATATGAAATTAAAAGTGCTATTTATCTTAACATTGATACTTACATCTGCCGGATGCAGTACAGACAAGACAAAAGCGGATACTTCCCAGCAGAAAAAAATAAAACTTATTCCGGTAAAGGTGTCATCACTTACCCGCGGACCTATTAAGAAAATCCTTTCTACCTCCGGCGATATAAAACCGATTGCAGAGGCAAACATTACCGCCAAAACCGGGGGAGAAATAAAAGAAGTATTTGTGGAAGAGGGAAACAAAATAGAGAAAGGCGGCACACTTCTAAAAATTGATGATTTCCACTCCACAAAAGAAAAGGAACGCGCCGAAGCCGCATTAATTGGCGCGTCCGCGAGGTATCAATACGCGCAGGAAACCGCCGAGAAAACGGTTGTGGTCCAGTTAAAAGATGCCGAAGCGAACCTAAAAATCGCAAAAGCTACAATGGAACTTCTTCGCAAGGGTGCGCGCAATGAGGAAATTAAACAGGTCAAATCGGAAAAAGAGGCGGCTGAAGCGGTTTTAAATAATGTCAGGAGTAATTACGAACGCGTTAAAAATCTCTGGGAGAATAAGCTGGTATCACAGCAGGAATGGGAAAAAATACAGACTGAATTTAAAACCAGCCAGTCAAAATCCAACACGGCATCAGAACAATACAATATTCTAATAAGCGGCGCACGCGGCGAAGATATTGAAAAAGCCGAGGCGCAGGTTGAAAAAGCCGAGGCGGCGTTTGAATTTGCCAAACAGATGTATGATTCAAAATCATGGTATAAGGATTTAAAATCCGCGTCCGCATTTTTAAAAGAGGCCCAGGCCTCTTTCGATTTAGCTTCAAGAGCAGTTGAAGACACGGAAATAAAGGCCCCTTTCTCAGGCACTATAATGCAAAAGAACGCGAATATAGGTGAAAATATAGGCACCGGGCAGGTGGTTTTTTCAATAATGGATTTCTCACAAATCAAAGTCGAGGCAAACATCGCGGAGGCGAATATAAGTGAAATAAAAATCGGGCAGACGGTAAACATAAAACTGGATTCCTACCGAGGGAAAACATTCCACGGGAAAGTTAATCTGATTGCTCCCGGGATAGACCGTAAAAATAGGACGGCTAAAATTGAAATCCTGGTTTCAAATGAAGACAGTCTCATAAGGCCGGGAATGTTCGCACAGATTGAAATCGTAACAAAGGAAAATTTTAACGCCAATATTCTTCCAAGGGAAAGCCTTATTGAAAAAGAGGATAAAAAAGGCGTCTTTGTTATTGAAAACAACGCCGCATTATTTAAAAATATTCAGACAG
>JBDROR010000113.1:0-2105 GCA_043809805.1 bacterium | reverse complement strand
ATGTTATCTGAAAAAATAAAATAAGAAAAATGAAAGAATTATTAATTTCAATAATAACAGCGTTAGGATTTGGCGGCATAATCGGTGCATACTTTCAAGCGATATTTCAGCGTCAAAGCCAAATAAAAGAAAAAGAACACGAATTAAAAAATCGTAGATATAAAACCATTTTAATCCTCATGCTTACAAAATTAGATCCCGAAAATGGCATGCAACACATTGCAGAATTTAGGGATGATCTGAAAAGCATCAAAGACGTTGAAAAAGAAATTGAAACAGAACTATTAAACTCTGTTTTATTCGCCAACGATGAAGTTATTAAAAATTTAGCTCAATTTAGTCATAACCCACGTAAAAGCACTTATATAAAAACAGTAGTTGCAATGCGACAAGAACTCTGGGGTAAAAAGACAAAAATAAAGGAAGAATGGCTAGAAAAAATTAATATTGGAAATAAGAACACATAACAATTCAATCAACCGGACTTTTTCCGCGGCTTCGCCGCTCCAAAAGCCGGTTATTTCAAGCGTTAGAGGAAAAAATAATGAAATTTGAATTAAAAAAATATCACAGAAACACGTCGGACAAAGATTTTATTCAAGACATAAAAAATGTAACACAAAAGATACATAAAAATACTGTAACAATTAGTGAATATAGCAAGCATGGCAAATATCATCCTTCCACTATTACTAATCGTTTTGGTTCATGGTTTACTGTGTTAGAAAAGGCAGGGCTTGCTCCAAGTGCCACGAAAGCAAATGTTTCTGATGAAAAGCTATTTAACAATATTCGAGAAGTTTGGATTCATCTTGAACGACAACCAAGCTGTAAAGATTTAAAAAAACCTCTTTCGAAATATTCTAATGGTCCATATTATCGAAGGTTTGGTTCGTGGCAAAAAGCGCTAGAAGCATTCATCAAATACATTAATTCATCAGATACAGAAAATACTGAGAAAAAAAATAAAGTGAAAAACGATAAAGAGAATTATGCAAAAAAATCCAGTAATCAAAGAAAAACCAAAAGAGACATTTCTGATAGATTGCGGTTTTCTGTGCTTTTAAGAGATGGATTTCGTTGTCAATCTTGTGGTTCCAGTCCGTTGACTTCTCCTGGAACCGAACTACATGTTGACCACATAATTCCTTGGTCCAAAGGCGGCGAAACTACCCCAGACAATCTACAAACAAAATGCAAAAAATGCAATTTGGGAAAAGGGAATGCTTTTAATAGATAAAAACCTATAACAACTCAATGCACCCGACCTTTTCCGCCGCCAAAGCGGCTCCAAAGGCGGGTGATTTCGGGCGTTATAATAAAAATGGATAAATTTCCAAAACGGAAACAAAACAGATTGAAAGAATACGATTATTCTACACCGGGATATTATTTTGTTACAATCTGCGCAAATGATAAAATTGAACAATTCGGATTAATAACCGAAAATAAAATGACGTTAAATACATTGGGTGTAATCGTTAAAAATACGTGGTTAGAAATCCCCGCACATTTTAATAATATCGTTTTAGGCCAATACATCATAATGCCCAACCATATACACGGAATAATAATTATCAACAATCCTGTAGGGAACGGGCATGCCCGTTCCGTTAACAATCATACAAAAAACAATAATTTATCGGTTATTGTTGGGTCATTTAAATCAGCCGTCACCAAACGAATAAATCAATTAAATAATACAACACCATTTAAATGGCAAAAATCATTTCACGATCATATTATTCGTATCGATCAATCATTAAATAAAATCCAGGAATATATTATTTATAACCCTGTAAATTGGGATATGGACGAACATAATATTAAAAATTATAAAGTAACGGTTCAGGCATGCCTGAACCCTACAGGATAATTGGCATAAAATAAATTCGATTATAACAATTCAATCAACCGGACTTTTTCCGCGGCTAAAGCCGCTCCAAAAGCCGGTTATTTCAAGCGTTATAGGAAAACAAAAAATGCAAAAATTGTTAGCCGGAAAACAAATTCGGTTAAAGAATTACGATTATTCGTTAAATGGTTATTATTTTATTAATATATGTTCAGTTAATAGAAAAAATATATTTGGTGAATATAAAAAA
>JBDROR010000112.1:0-2775 GCA_043809805.1 bacterium | reverse complement strand
ATAGAAGAGACCGTATTATTTGTATGTAATGTAGAAAAAACCAAATGCCCGGTTAAAGAAGACCTAAAGGCAATATCCGCGGTTTCCTTATCTCTTATTTCTCCCACTAAAATCACATTAGGATCCTGTCTTAAAATACTTCTTAATCCACTGGCGAAAGTAAGATCTTTTATAGGATTAATCTGAATTTGGTTAATCCCCTCCATTAAATATTCTATAGGATCTTCAAGAGTTACAATATTTTTTGTTTCGCTTTTGATAAAATTCAATGCTGCATAAAGAGTTGAAGTTTTACCTGAACCTGTAGGCCCGGTAATCAGAATCATCCCCTGCGGTTTTTTGCATAACTCTTTAAACAAGTTCATTTCAGTCTCTGAAAAACCTAAACTATCCAATCGAATTTTAGCCTGGTTGGGATCTAATAATCTTAATACTATTTTTTCTCCAAAATGTGTAGGTATTACGGAAATTCTCAAATCTATGTTTCTATCACCAACAGATATACCCGTTCTGCCATCCTGGGGCTTTCTTCTTTCGGCTAAATCCATACTACCCATAATCTTTATTCTTGCTACAAGAGGAGCGAGAAATTTGCTGGGAAGATCTATAATATTTCTTAAATCACCATCTATCCTAAATCTTACCTTTACCGAATTTTCCTGGGGTTCAATATGAATGTCACTAGCCCGGGATTTAACAGCATCACTCATAATAAAGTTGATCAATTTTACCAAAGGCCCCATTTCAATCTGGGTAGTTTCTACCTCAAAACGATCTTCCCAACTTCTACCCTTTTTAAGTATCCCGCCTTTATTTTCATCAACAACATTCTTCAATAAATTATAAAGCAGTTCATCGGAATGATAATACTTTTCAATATTTGCGGAAATTTTATTGTTTGTGCTTAGAATAGGCGATATCTTCAAATTAATGAGTTTCTCAATATCATCTAACACCATCACATCCGCAGGATTGCTCATTGCCAGGATAAGATTATTATCCAGTTTCCGCACAGGAAATACTCCATAACGTTTTGCCATCTCGAACGGTATTAATTTCATTACAGAAGAATCTATAGAATTTTCCGGCAAATCTGATATCGGCATTTTGAAAATCTCGGACAAAATATTTGTTAAATCCTCTTCTCTCACGAATCCCATCTCAACCAACAACTCCTGTATGGGTTTTTTTGCCCCAATTTGTTTGTCCTTTGCCTCTTTCAGCTGTTTTTCGTTTATCAATCCCTTCTCAACAAGCGTTTCTATTAACCCTTTCAATTTTTCTCTCCTTCCGTAATATTTTTTTTCTTATACCGATATAGGCAAAGTAAAAATAAATGTCGATCCTTTGCCGAATTCCGATTCTACCCAAATTTTACCTCCATGCTGTTCGATAATTTTCTTCGATATGGCAAGGCCCAATCCGGTACTTCCTGTTTTTCTGCCTTTTCCTGTCGAAATCTGGCTAAAATTTTGAAAAAGCTTATTTATATCATCTTCTTTTATCCCAATCCCTGTATCCTTAACTGATACCTGTACGACATTTTCGCCCTTTTCAGTTGCAACTGTAATGATACCTTTATCTGTAAATTTTATCGCATTATTAATCAAATTAGTCAAAACCTGCGAAATTTTATCCCTATCAAAAATTACCTCCGGCAGATTATCTTCAAGTTTAGTTGAAATTTCTATACTTTTATCTTTCAATGAAGGCCGCATCATCTTTTCAATTTCTTCCACAAGTGAATTTATATAATCTTTTTTCATATCATACCGCACTCTATCCGAATCAAGTCTCTGATAATCCAACACATCATTAATAAGGCGCGCAAGCCTGTCAACATTTCTTTTGGCAGTATCCAAAAAATCCTTCTGTTCATCATTCACTGCCCCGGCAGATCCATCCAGAACGATAGCAATACCTTCTTGAATAGACGTTAAAGGCGTCCGCAATTCATGGGATACCATAGAGGTAAACTCGCTTTTTATCCTGCTTGTTTCTTTCAGCTCTTCCTCTGCCTTTTTGCGCTCAGTAATGTCATGAATAATTCCTGTAAACATTCGTTGATCACTCAGGTTTACTTCTCCCACAGATAAATATATGGGGAATATTTTCCCTTCTTTGCGCTGGGCTATTACTTCACGCCCTATACCAATAATCTTTTTTATACCTGTGCGCAGATAATTGGAAACAAAGGTATCGTGCTGGCTTTTATAAGGTTCTGGCACCAACATTTTAACATTATTGCCAACAACCTCAGAAGCCGAGTAACCAAAAAGACGTTCAGCTGCAGGATTGAAAACCAGAACAATGAATTTATCATTAATAGTAATAATAGCATCCGCAGCAGTATTAATTATTGTACGCATGCGTATTTCACTTTCATGCAGCGCCCTGGTTCGCTCTTCAACAAGCATTTTTATGTGTTCTGTCCGGCCAATAACAACAAAAAAATATAAAGATAAAATTCCGGTAATAACCAAACATAATACCAACACAGCCCACGAATACCATATGTTAAACATAGAAATAAATCCCGGTGCCGGCACACAGACAATTTCCCATTGACGTCCACCGACATCAAAAGACTTTATATTTTTAAATCCTTTTAAATAGTCATTTTGTTTTGTATTTTCCAAGTCCAAAACATTTTTTCTGGAACGTGACCTATGATAATAAAGCAATCTGTTATCTTCCTGCGCCGTTTTATCATATAAAAAAATATCAATATTTTTCGACTCTAAAGGAACCAACGAGCTTTCAACAATATCACCA
>JBDROR010000111.1:0-8342 GCA_043809805.1 bacterium | reverse complement strand
CTCTGCATTCTCACCAGATTTACCAGGTTGTGTAGCTACAGGTTCAACAAAAGAAGAAGTTCAAAAAAATATGAGAGAAGCTGTTACTTTCCATGTTGAAGGCATGCATGAAGAAAGTATAAGAATCCCTCAAACACATAGTTTTTCTACATATTTAGAAATTCCTGTTTAATAAATGATATAATCCATCGGTTATGATACAACCAATCGGCATTTTGGATTCAGGGGCGGGCGGGTTAACGGTTGCTAAAGAAATTGTCAAACTCCTTCCTTTCGAAGATATAATCTATTTCGGAGACACGTTTAATTGTCCTTACGGCGATAAATCCGTTGAGGATATACGTGCGTTATCCTCAAGAATTATTAAATATTTTATTGAACAAAATTGTAAGTTGATTGTAGTGGCCTGCAACACGGTGACGGTGGCGGGAATCGATTATCTTCGTTCTAAATTTGATATTCCTCTGGTGGGAGTTGTTCCTGTTGTTAAAACCGCCGCTAATTTGACAAAAACCGGTGTTTTCGGCGTAATCGCGACGAAGTTTACGATTGAAAGCGATTATCACAAAAAGTTAATCCGGAAATTCGCGGCGGATAAAAAGGTGATAAGCCAGCCTTGTCCGGGAATTGTAGAATTAATAGAAAAAAATAGTATAGAAAAAAATGCGGTTCAAATAGAGAAATTATTGCGAAAATATTTAACGCCGCTTTTCGAAGCCCCGCCTCTTGAATCAAAAATTGATGTTCTGGCCTTGGGATGCACTCATTATGCCATTGTCCGGGATTTAATTCAAAAAATAACCGGCGAGGATATTCATATTCTCGATTCGGGCGAGGCGGTTGCCTGCCAGGTGAAACGGGTTTTGACAAACAACAGCCGTTTAAATGGAGAAAGAAGTCCGGTATATAAATTTTGTTGCAGCGGGCCGGATGAGAATTTTGGTGAAATAGTAAAAACAATTTTTAAAACAGAGTACAAAAATAGAAAGGCGGATTTGCGATTATGAGTGAAATTTTACGTTTTGACGGCAGGAAATACAATGAATTAAGAGAGGTAAAGGTAACACGTAATTTTATTAAATTTGCGGAAGGATCGGCGCTTTTTGAATTGGGAGAAACAAAAATAGTTTGTACCGCCTCAATTGAAGAGAAAGTGCCGCCTTTTTTAAGGGATTCAGGACATGGATGGATTTCCGCGGAATATAACATGCTTCCACGTTCCTCAAAAACAAGAATCCCCCGTGAAGGGCTGTCGATAAAACCAAGAGGACGGACGCAGGAAATTCAGCGGATTATTGGAAGGAGTCTACGAAGCATAGTTCATCTGGAGAATTTAGGCGAGCGGACGATCTGGCTGGATTGTGACGTTATTCAGGCCGACGGCGGGACGCGTGTAGCCGCCATTACGGGATCGTTCATCGCGCTATATGACGCGATAAGACATATAAAAAAAGAAGGGAAAATGAAAGGAAAAATAATAAGAGATTTTGTCGCGGGTGTCAGTGTTGGAAAAGAAAAAGAACAAAAGTTGTTAGATCTCTGTTTTAAAGAAGATTCCGCGGCCGATTTGGATTTGAATGTTGTAATGACCTCGGGAGGCCAATTTGTTGAGCTTCAAGGCACAGGAGAAAAAAAGCCGTTCGAAAAACAGGAATTGGAAGAACTTTTAGAACTGGCAAATAAGGGTATTAAGGAACTTATAAAAATTGAGAAAGAGGTTTTGAAGACTGAGGAATTGATATAAATATGTTGCCGGTTGCCAGTTGGCCGGTTAACCGGTTAATGGTAGCCGCAGGCTTCAGCCTGCGTGGCTAGTGGAGAGTGGAGTGTGGAGAGTATTGTTGTAGCAACGAGAAACAAAGGGAAATTAAAAGAGATTAGGGAAATACTTGGTGCTTTATCTGTTAATCTGCTTTCATTGGATGATTTTTCCCGCCTGCCGGAAGTAATAGAAGATCAATTGACTTTTCAGGATAATGCCTTAAAAAAGGCAAAGGTTATTGCCGAAATAACGGGACTTCCGGTTTTGGCGGAGGATTCAGGGCTTGAGATAAGAGCGTTAGGGGGGAGGCCTGGAATTTATTCCGCCCGTTTCGCGGGGGAAAACGCGAATGACGCAAAAAATACAAAAAAAGTGCTGGATTTAATGAGGGATGTCCCTGAAGAAAAAAGGCAGGCTCGTTTTATAACGTCAGCCTGTTTTTTTATTCCTGCGTCATTTAAATTTTTTACAGAAGGAATATGCGAAGGGAATATTATTTTTAAACCGCTGGGAGAGAACGGTTTCGGTTATGATCCGATTTTTGTTCCAAAAGGCTATAAAAAAACATTCGCGGAACTTAGTAAAACGGTAAAAAATCGTATCAGTCATCGGGCAAAGGCATTGAGGGAAATGAGGAAGAAAATAATGTTGGGTTTAGTAAAACCCAACCTACGAAGCTACAGGGGTAGTTGTCATGCCGAACGAAGTGGTTTGTCATTCCGAGCGGGAGAGAGGAATCTATTGTAGGGGCGACCGGCCGGTCGCCCTTACACGGTCGAAATGGCAATTCATAAAAATTTTAATATTTATTTTGTTATTTTGCCCTCCGGTTTATGCCTTTACCTTAACAAATTGGAACGGACAGGAAATAAATTCGGAAGAGGATATTTACCAGCTTTATCAGGAAGGATTAATCGAATATTTTGATTATTTGCGTTTATTGGATATATGGGAAAACGAAGAAGACGAAGTTGATGCGGCCCCTTTAAAAAAGGGCGGGTCGCTGAGAGTTAAATTTGAAGAAGATCCGCTCGATGATGAAGGGCTTTATATTTACCATAGGCTTCAGTATCAGTTGCCGCGGTTTGGTTTTGGATATCTTGTAGAAAGGGATCAGGAAACAAATGAAACCGAATTTCGTTTAAAAAAAAGATATATTTTTTTTAAAAACTTTTATGGCATAGAAAATATTATAGCGGGTAATTACACGCTCAGATTTGGGCACGGTTTGGTGATTGGGAATTCCTACAGGAAAAATAAAATTGGAGAATTAACAGATCTTTCCCTTTATGATAAGTTTTTTGGAATAACAGGAAAATTAAAGATAAACCGTGTCATTTTAACGCCTTTTTATTCAGATGTTTGTCAGGAAGAGATAAGAGGTTTAAATACAAGGTTTAATATAACAAAATATTTTAATCTGGGGGGAACATATTATCAGTCGGAGATAGATACAAATAAGGTGGAAGTTTCCGGGATAGATTTTTTTTACAGATATGGATTCCTGAGATTTTCAGGGGAAACGGCCAGGGTTCAAGGGAAGGGCGGCGGCAGATATTTAGAATTATCTTATGACTTAAAAGAGGTTTTTTCATTGGTTTCTTTCCGCGATTATGATCCGAATTTTTACAATCTCCACAGCCAGTCTTTCGCGCAAGTGGATGACGAACCGAATGACAGGGATGAAAGAGGTTTTTATCTTGAGTCTAATTTTAAATTCAGCAAAAAATTTAAGTTTAAAACATCTTTTAACCAATGGAGCCATCCTGAAAGAAAAATAACAGATAGGGAGTTAAAAGGACAGGTGAATTATAATCCAGCGCCGTTTTTGAAGCTATCGGCAAGACGCCGGATCAGAGATGAAGATTTATTCAAAGAAGGAGATAAAAAAATAAAAGATTATTTAAGCGGGAAATTTTCACCATGTGAGAAATTTGAGATTCGCGGGTTTTATGGAAAAAACGGAGATAAAAATTCAGACAATGAAAAAACAATTGATATTTTTTGGGGAACAGAGATAAAATTAAACACGGATAAAAGTATTTTTCTCGCAAAGGCGAAATTTAACGATAACGATATTAACGACGCGGGGGATAAAAAAAAAGAATATTATTTTTATGCAAAATTGAAAAAAATGAGACAAACTGCGTTAAGTTTCAGTTTTAAAACTATTCATTCAAGCGAAGATGTTTTTCCAAATCCTGAAGAGATATATAAAGTGGTTTGTGATTACACTTGGTAGATTATATGTTATAATTCAACCCATAAATAAATAGGTTTTATATGGAACCAATATTAAAAGTAGATAATATAGTTTCCGGTTACGGGCATGTTGAAATTGTAAAGGAAGTGTCCTTGCGGATTTCAAAGAATGAGATTGTTTCTATAATCGGCCCGAATGGAACAGGCAAGTCAACTTTATTGAAAAGTATTTTTGGATTGGTTAAAAAATTCAGCGGCAGTGTTTTTTTTGATAACAAAGATATTACCGGCCTTAAACCGTATCAGATTGTTCGGAAGGGTATGTGTTATGTTCCTCAGGATAATAATGTCTTCTCGTCTTTAACTGTAGGGGAAAATCTGGATATGGGTGCGTTTGTCAGGCATGACGATTATAAGAAAAGTCTGGAAGAGGTGTATAATATTTTTCCGCTGTTAAGCGATTTTAAAAGTAAAAAAGCGGGGAATCTGTCGGGCGGCCAGCAGAAAATGCTGGCCATAGGTATGGCGTTGATGTTAACCCCGAAACTTTTGCTTCTTGATGAGCCGTCAGCGGGTTTAGCCCCGAATATGGTTGAAGAGATGATGAAAAAAATTGAATTGATTAATCGTGAAGAGCAGGCTGCCATTTTAATGGTGGAACAGAACGCGAAAAGGGCTCTTTCAATTTCAGACCGCGGATATGTTCTTTCTATGGGTAAGAATGAGTTTGAGGATACAGGGGCCGCGCTTTTGAATAATCCGGATATCGGAAAATTGTATTTGGGGGAATAGTTATATGCTTCAATTAATCGTTAACGGAATAATCATGGGAAATATTATTGTTCTTGGTTCTATAGGGTTGACGCTAACTTATGGGATCCTGAAATTTGCCAATTTTGCCCATGGCGACATTATGGCTGTTGGAGCGTATTTATGTCTTTTTTTCCTTGGATTAGAACTTCCGTTTATTGTTTCAATAATTCTTGCTGTGTGTATTGCCGCGGGATTAGGCATTTTAATGGATTTTTGTCTTTATAGAAAATTAAGAGAAAAAACTTCTGTAGTGCTTTTAATTGCCTCAATTGGCGCGGCGCTTTTTTTAAGAAATGTAATCCAGCTTATTTGGGGGCCTGATTTTATATATTATAATTCGGAAATACAAATGGCAAAGAAACTGCCTTTTGGGGTTAGAGTAAAACCTGATGAAATATTTATTGTTATTGTGTCTTTTTTTCTGATAATTGCCGTTCACCTTTTTCTTAATAAAACCAAAATTGGAAAGGCGATGCGGGCATTGTCCGATAATTCGCGATTGGCAGGAGTAATTGGCATCGAGACGGAAAAGATTATTTTTTGGACGTGGGGATTGGGATGCGCTTTGGCCGCGATTGGCGGTATTTTTTTGGGATTAGAGGTTCAATTAAGGCCTACAATGGGATGGGATATCCTTCTTCCGATTTTCGCGGCAGTGATTTTAGGGGGGATTGGAAACCCTTATGGAGCTATGTTTGGCGGAATGATTATTGGTATATCCCAGGAAGTTTCAACGGCATTTTTTAATCCGGCGTATAAGACCGTGATTTCTTTTCTTATTTTAATTCTGGTGCTTTTGGTGAAACCATCCGGTATCTTTGGGAAAAAAGAGAGATTAGTATGAGTGGGATTTTGAGCTATCTTGTATCACTGGGAATTATGGCAGGTATTTTTGCCATTTTGACTTTAGGGCTTAATCTGCAATGGGGGTTTACAGGACTGTTTAATGTTGGGATTGCCGGATTTTTTGCCATTGGGGCCTATACAACGGCCTTTTTAACAAAAGCGCCATCGCCGGAACATCTGGGCGGATTGGGATTGCCGTTTATTTTTGGACTTTTTGGTTCTTTAGTTATTTCGGGAATAGCCGCGTTTTTAGTCGGCCTGCCTACATTAAAATTAAAGGAAGATTACCTTGCCATGGCTACTTTGGGGATTGCTGAGGCAATCCGATTAATTTTTACCAACGAAGCATGGTTAAGCAATGGTAACAGATGCATCAAAAATATTCCCAAACCATGGGCGGAATTATCAGCACACGCATATTATAATGTTTTATTTTTATTGCTGATTGTTGTTATTATTATCCTGATTTATGTTTTTATTGAGAAAAACATTCATTCGCCTTGCGGCAGAGTGATTAAGGCGATTCGTGAAGATGAATTAGTAACCGCGTCAATGGGTAAAAATGTATTCCGTTACAAACTGGAATCTTTAGTAATTGGATCAATGTTCATGGGATTAGCGGGAGGATTGTATAGTCATTACATTTCTTACATAAGCCCTGATGTGTTCCATCCGATGCAATGGACTTTTCTTGTTTGGGTTATGCTTATCATCGGCGGTAGTGGGAATAATTTAGGCGCGATATTAGGGGCTTTTTTGGTATGGACCATTTGGGCGGGATCAATATCCAATGTTCAAGGGCCTCTTCGGATAATCATCATAAGTGTTATTTTAGAATTAGTTCTTATTTTTCATCCGGAAGGAATTTTAGGGGAAAAGAAAAAAATATTCGAAGAATAAAATCCTGTGTAGGGGCGACCCTATGTGGTCGCCCTAATAAAAGAGGGCAGCCACACAGGGCTGCCCCTACTCCACCACTTCCACTCTTACATCCACAATTTTACCATTCTCGATTTTCCAGATTCCATAAGAGCCGCCTGTAATATCGCCATTTTTGTTAAAATTTACCGAACCAGACACACCCTCATAGTTGATATCTTTGCCTTCTTCAATCAATTGAAGCGCCTTTTTTATATCCAGAAAGTTTACCTTTTCTCCTGGAGGGTTAGCAACAGCGCGTAAATTGTCACGAATCGTTGTTCCGTCAAGCTTTCCGCCTTTCGCCACAGCTAAGGCCGTCAATACCACCGCATCAAAACTAGTGTCGATATATGGTTTAGAGGGCATTTCGCCAAACCTCTTTTGATACGCTTCTTTGAATTTTTTACTTAAATTGCTTTCCACAGGCGCGGGTGCGGTTCCATAAGTCCCGTCCAAATATTTTCCTCCAACATTTTTCACAACCTCATCCGCCTTCATGCCGTCTGTGAATAAAAATTTATTAACCAGATCAAATTCAATTGCTTCGCGCAGTATTTTTACGCCATTTTCAGGATACGCGATAACAAGCAGGGCATCAGGCCCGTTTTTAACGGCTTTTTGTATTTCAGAACGGTATGTCGGCTGATTAGGATTAAAAGCAATTGATCGCAAAACTTTTCCTCCCATAATTGAAAAAGCTTCACTCATAGTTTCCGCTAAACCTTCGCCATATGAATTATTCACATAGATTATGGATAGTTTTTTAAAACCTTGCTCTTTTGCCGTTGACGCGAGAACTTCGCATTGAAGCGCGTCAGAGGGAACAGTTCTGAATAAAAAATCATTATCATTAAGAGTTGTGATTTCAGGCGAGGTTGAAGAAGGTGAAATTACCACTATTTTTTTATTGGCGGCAACTGATGTTGTAATAGGAATGGTTTCTCCGCTTGAAATCGCGCCTATAATTGCCACTGTCTTATTTATATCAATCAGTTTTTGCGCCGCGTCAACGGCCATAGTTGGGTCTGTTTGAGTATCACGATGCACTAATTCAAGCTTTTTTTTCAGAACACCGCCATTTTCATTAATTATTTCGGAAGCAAGAATCGTGCCATTTTTCATCACTCTTCCGTAAGAGCCTAAGTCTCCGGTTTGAGCTAACAGCACGCCGATTTTTATTGAGTTTTCTTCGGCGGAATTAATATTTACTAAAGATATTAGCAGTAAAACCACAATCCCCCTAAATCCCCCTTTTGCAAAGGGGGAATAAAAGGGGGATTTAATATTTTTAAAAATTTTTACCAAACTCCAATTATTTCTTAACATAATCTTTCAAAAGAATCCTTATACTTTCATGAGGAAATTCATGAACATCCGGATAATTAGCGAACAACCATCCCTTATATATGCTTTTTCCATTTTCTTCTACTGAAATACGAACAGCCGGATTGTTGAGAGAAACGCTTTTTGACGCCGCTTTATTTTGTCCATCCATAAAAAAGTCGGGAAAAAACTCTTCAGCTTTAATGTTAAGCGTTGAGTTTGGAATCAATACGGAATCGCCTCCTATTTCCACCTCAAATTCTTTGCCTTTATCATTTAAATCTGTTTTGCTTTTTGCTATTAATTTTATTGCCTTCCACGCGTTTCCAGCTCCTGGAACTGTTTGAACGGTTTGCTGTGTTTCCTGCTGTTTTTCAGTTATTTTTTCTTTGTTCTGGCACGAGACCAGAAAACACAAGGATAATCCGATGAATGCCATTTTTGTTATTTTACTTTTATTTATCATTTTTTATTC
>JBDROR010000110.1:0-9931 GCA_043809805.1 bacterium | reverse complement strand
AGGATATTTATGAGTATTTAGACAGCGTGGGTCAACCCGAAGGACGGAACGGGGATATAGACGACCTTTTTATGACCCTGCGAGCCCTGTCGAAGTACCAACAATAAGATCAAAATAATCACTAATCTTTTTCCCAGTTGTACTTTCAATTGCACTTAAAAAAGATGTAGGGAAAACCCCCTTTATTCCACCACCATCAATTGAAAGTATCTTGCGCATCATCTTAATATTTCCTATCCTTTATTGATCTCGGATCATTCCCAGGAGCAACCGTATCACTGTCTCTTATCGGGCCCCCATTTGGCTTGTGAATCCGTACTTCACCACCCCCTGAGTTATGAGCAAATTCTTTCGCAGCCTTCTCAGCTTCTCTTTGAGTTGGGGCAATAGCCGATGCTCGATCTGCGTTATCTTTTACCACTCGCCACTCTTTTGATCCTTTCGGATTTGTCACATGATAATTTGGCATATATTTATCCTCCCATATTCGGTATCGTAGTTATTACGACCCCCTGAATCTGAAAATTATCTGTTAATATAATTGGCTGATGTTTTTTATTTGTCGACCTTGGCCTAAGAATTACTGCATCTTTTGTACGACAAAATTCTTTTACCGTTGCTTCATCATCAATTAATGCTACAACTTTATCACCGTTTTCTGCTGTGGGTTGTTGTTTTACTAAGACCAAATCTTTATCGTTAATTCCAGCTTCATCCATAGAATCACCTTTTGCCAGAAGTAAGAAATATTTATGGCCGGGGCGCGCAATACTTATTGAGACTGGTATATATGCCTCAATGTTTTCTTCCGCAAGAATCGGAAGACCGCAAGCGACAGTTCCAACAATGGGAACATTAACAGTACGAGCATTTACTGTATTTGTTTCAATGTCTTTTACAAATTGCAAACCACCAGTAGGCCACTTTTTCAAAATACCTTTATCTATTAATCCTTCCATTATCAAAACGGCCGAGCGCGGAGATTTATACTCCAAAGCTTTCATTAATTGGCGAACAGATGGCATTTTACTGTGATGCATGAACCAATTTCTGATGTGACGAATTGCTTCCAGTTCTTTTGTTGAAAATTGTTCTTCCTTCATACTAATACGAAGTGTATCATGCTGTATTATTAAAGTCAACGATAAAAATTAAAAAAGGAAGCAGTGTTTTAGTTTCCACTACTTCCTTTGTATTTCTTTTCACCAAGATTATATTTAAGGAAGAAAATCGTTTTGTTTCTGTTCGTTTTCTTCCTTTATCTTACTGATGAAAAGTCTTGCTTGATCGGAGGGAATGTTATTGACAGACTGAACATTGAATTCTTTCTTCAGGTAATCAATCGCATGAAAGCCTGAGAGGTTTTTAGCCCGCTTAATAAGATTGTACATGTAATTTATCTGCTTTTCGCTGGCTTTGGCCTTGCCGTTTCCGCCATTTCCTTTATCCTGCTGGCTGTCAGGTTTAGCAGACGATGAGTCAGAGTCAGTTGCCGGCTGTTGTTTACCTTCTCTAGGCTTTACCTGCCTCTGAATTGCTTCCTTTGCCAGTCTGAACAGCTCGTCCACTGTCTCCGGCGCCCTTCCCATCTGAACATCGCCGGTTGTTTCAAATGTCACAGAATAGCTTTCTCCATTGTCTCTGTATCCGTAATTAGCTAATATTCTCATGTTTTTTTATCTCCTTCTTGTTTAAAATCTATACCAAGATTCCTTCCTAACATCTTCGCCTTGAATGTGGGATGTAATTGGTTCAATAGTTCCGATACACTCTTTGCACATCAAGCCGTATTCCGTGGAAAAACATTTTTCCTCTGCGATTCCTTCCTCGTTCACAAGGAATTTGTTGCAGTAATCGCAGACACGGGGATCGCCGTCTTCAAGTTTTACCCGGATAATGAAAACATTGTCTTTTGCCATGCCGCCTCCTTTCTATCCTCCATCTTCCTTTTTTGAATAATACCTTCCCGATGGAGTTACAATCAGATGATCCAATGTTTCCACGCCCAATATCTTTCCGGCGCTGTCCAATTTTTCCCAAAGCCTTCTGTCATCGTCAGACGGTTGAACTTGGTCTCCCGGATGATTGTGGACGGTAACAATGCTCACCGCGCCGTCAATGATAGCCTTCTTGAAAATCTCTCTCGGATAAACCACCGCCTTGTTAACCGTTCCCATTGAAACCAACTCCTTTTCAATTACTCTGTTTGAATTGTTAAGATGCAAAACCCACAGACATTCTCTGTCCACCTTTGCCTCTTCCTTCATCATCATTGCCAAGACTTCCGGAGAATGAATACTCTCTCCCGAAGCTTCTCTCACTTGCAGAAACTTAATATTTTCCGTCTTCAAAACCGTTTTCTTTAGTATTTCGTTCACCAGTTGCGTCATTGGCTTGCCTTCCTCCTTTCCCCGACGATAAAGCTCCGGTATCAATTCCTCCGCTATTTTAGGACTGTACAATTTAATTCACCTCCTTTCTTTTGCTTGCCCCGCTCAGCGGGGTTGGATTGTTAAAGAACTGTCTGTGTTAAGTATGAGCTGGAAAGGAAAGGCGGATAAGAGGGGTAAAGTTGATTGGAAAAGCAAAGATATAAGATAATAAGTTGAGAATTTGTCTTGACAGCTGTAAGTTTAGTCAGATAGAATCGCTGGGAACAAATAAAGTCGAATATAAGAGAGCTTAGGTATGGGAGATCATTACATTCCCCAATATTATCTAAAGGGATTTTCCAAGAATAACGGCAAACAAATTTGGGTTTATGGCAAGAACGACGGCCGGGCGTTTACCACTCAAATCAAAAACATTGCTAATGAAAATAATTTTTATGATGCTGTTACTGAGCAGTATCTGGCAAACAAAGTCGAGGCTCCAGCCAATCGTGTGCTAGATAAAATTAGGAATTGTGAAAAACTTACAACATCTGACAAGGAAATATTATCAGAATATATAGTAGTAATGATGAAGCGCGTACCTAAGGGAAAAACTCAGGTTAACGAACTCATTCCCACCATTGCTACAAAGATATCACAAAAGATAAACGAAGGATTTAATATTATTGCATCAAAAGAGTCACATAAAATTCAATTAATAAAAAAACGCAGAGTCGAAATTCAAAAAATTTTAGATAAGTATACCAAACAACCCAAGCAGATATGGCTTGATAGTATTCCTCCGAATATGACACCAAAAATGATCGCAGCAATTAGCTCTATGACTTGGAGATTTCTGACTTATAATCAAAGTCCTGTTTTTTTATCTTGCGACAATCCCGTTTTCTATTTCTCAGGAATAGGCATCGGGAACCCAAAGTCAGAAATAACTCTACCTATCTCTAGTCATATCACTCTTTGGGCAACTTGGCGATCTGATCTGGTAGAAGGCTATTTCCCAACAACCACTCGAGTCGTAAAAGAGATAAATCGCCGAACGGCAAGCAATACTACCCAATACATTTACCACTGCGAAAATGAAGACTGGGTTTTGAAATTCATACAAAGATCTGATTGGGAGCTTCATTGGCTAAAATAAATATTAATAAGAATAAATAAAACCCAACCTTCCTGAAATTCTTTTCTTACCCCTCAACTCTGCCCCTCTTTCCCTCTCCTGCCATAGTCTTACGATTAAGATTATGGAGCAAAATAATCAAAATAACAACGACAGCCAAATCTCCTACTTTGCCGAGACAGATTTTCGGGGAGAACACAAAAGGTTTGGAATCAGAAAAAAAGACCGAAGAGGACACATGTATATTGTCGGCAAAACAGGAACCGGCAAGTCAACTCTCATTTCTCACCTCATGCAATCTGATATATCCAATAACGAAGGCTTTGCCCTTATTGATCCTCATGGAGACTTGGCGGAAAAGATATTGGGCATGATCCCGGAAGAAAGGAAAAAAGATGTGGTTTACTTTAACCCCGGAGACATAAACCACACGATTAATCTTAATCCGCTGGAATACATCCGACCCGAAGACAAATATCTCATTGCCTCCGGCTTCATCGGTGTGATGAAGAAAATATGGAAGGATTCGTGGGGGCCGAGAATGGAGCACATTTTAAGGCAAACATTATTGAGTATTTTGGAATTTCCGCAGATAGCAACCATACTCTGGATTCCAAAGATACTGACAGATAACGATTTAAGGAAACGAATGATCGGTAAACTAGATAATCCGCAGTTGAAAGAGTTTTGGCTTGGAGAATTTGAGAAATATTCGCCGTATTTCCGGCAGGAAGCTATTTCTCCCGTACTTAATAAAATAGGACAGTTTCTGTCCAATCCGCAAATCAGGAAAATCTTTGAAAAACCTAAGAGCAGTTTTGATATTAGAGAGATTATGGATAACGGAAAAATGCTAATTGCCAATCTAGCCAAAGGCAAGATTGGAGAAGACAACTCGGCCCTTTTGGGAGCTATGCTTACAACCAAACTGGAGCTTGCCGCTTTATCAAGGGCAGATATGCCGGAGAATGAAAGAAGAAACTTTTATCTCTATGCCGATGAGTTTCCCTGCTATATCACCGAGAGTTTTTCTTCCGCTCTTTCAGAGGCAAGGAAATACAAACTCTGCTTAATTCTTGCCCATCAGTATCTTAACCAAATTGATGACAAAACGAGAGGCGCTATCTTCGGCAATGCCGGGACAATGATTTCATTCAGGGTTGGAGCTGAAGACGGAGACTACCTCTCAAAAGAATTCTTTCCTGAATTCACCATGAATGATTTCGCGAATTTATCTTACTACCATTTCTATACCAAAATGATGATTGACGGGGTAACGAGCAAGGGATTTAGCGGGAGGACAATATTTTAATAAAATTTATCTGGATTTTTTAATATTTATAAACCTTTTTACAGTCTTTATCGCAAATTCCTATACAATCAAATTTTTTTCTATATTTAGATTCCGGCACACTATTAAAGTGATTTAGATATTCTTCTGGTAATTCTATTTTATATATCTCATTAAATTTTTTATAACTCAATTGAATAGAATGTTTGTCCAAACCCAGTTTATTTGTTAAAAAATTCAATTTAGTAATATCAATATCAAACGATGTAAAATTTGAAATTGGAAATTCATTAATATCCATGGTAACCGGGATAAAACTGATAGATAAGTTATTTGCTATAGCGCTACTAACTAGGTCTATCTCAATATCGTAAGTTTTTGCAGTTAAAGGTAAAGATTTCAATATATTTGCATGTCCACCCCAACAACCGCACTGTGCATCAGGTAAAACTACTTTGTATTTTTCTTCAACCAAAAAATTTTCGAAATGCTCTATATCTTTTCTTGAATCTGAAACACCGAAATCTTTAGGACGGCATCCTAAAACTATTTGCTTGCCTTTGCTTAAAATGTCAAGGACATTAAAGACATTATCATAAGCTATTTTCCCACTTCCATCTATTAGTACGAAGTAATGATTATCAATTTGTGTATAATCTATTTTACTTATCAGGGACAACAATTTTCCATGAACCATTAGGCCTTTTGGAGTAACGCCTTTAAATTGTTGGATAAAATTGGTATCAATATAATCAACCTGATCGGTCATGGCAAAAAGATAATCAGGTTTTTCTATATCGGGGAATATGCGAGGAAGCTTTTCTTCAAAAGTTTCTATACACCAATCGCGAAATTTTTTTACTCTTTTTGTTTCGGTTTCTTTATCAGGGCTAAAAAATGGGACTATTAAACTAATTTTTGTCATTATCCCCCTCTTAACAAAAAAGCCCTTTGTAAATTATAAAGGGCCTTTTTTTGTTGGTTAAAAACTATTCTTATGGTAATTCAAAATATTTTCGCAGATTCGCTAATTTCTTCGAGTCAGCATCAAATATTTTAATCGACATACCTGGCTGAATAATCATTTCTGGATCAACTTTAGATATTTTATTTTCGATTTCTACCGGTGAATTATGATAATGATCTATTTTTAGGCCAGACTGTCTTTCTACTTCTTGAATAGTTTTACCGACGATTTTTGAACTTACTGGAATGTAAGATTCATAATCGATTAACATTTTCTCCTCCTTTCTAGTCTAGTAAAGAACTACCTTCCAGTATTCTATAAAACTTGCTAACCCATTGTCAACAAACAATATTTCTATGTGTGGATAAACACCAAAAGAGGAAGACAGACTCTTCCTCTCTAAATTTAGAAAATAACAATACTTTTAATATAAATTAAAAACTTTTGAGCCATTTTACGCTACAAAATTATCCCTTAAAAAGTAGTTTCGGTATGTTGTTTATTTTAGATTAAGGTATTTTTAGTTGTTTTTTGTGATTTTTCTGCTCGCCCCACTTCAGATAAAGGTATTTTACCACAGTTTTTCACCTGTCAACACAATTTTTAGTAATTTTTTTACTTAATTGTTTACAGTTATTTTTAACTTATCCCCACCCTTCTCCCTTTTCTTGACTACTTAGTCAATTTTACCCACCTTATTTATCCTCTTCCTTCCCTTAAAATTAATTTGGAGAGGAAATTTTTGATTGGAAAACTCTGCTCAAAAGGCAGAGCATTATTAGCTGTTTAAAAATCTAAAAAAGCAAAAACATGAAAAATATTAAAAAGAACAACAAAAATTACCCAGCCAGAAATAACATCTGGCTGGAAAGACAGAAGAAAAATTTCTCTCAAAAACAATTGGCATACATAGTCGGGGAAAAAGATGGTTCATCTTCATTGAGCCACATGGAAAAGGGAGATTTCATTCCCAGCCTGATAAATGCCCTAAGGCTATCTATTGCCCTCTCCACGCCGGTAGAGGCTATATTTCAGGAGCTTTGCAATTTTCTCCAAAGAGAAATTGAGCCTCGGAGAAATAAAATCAATCAATTATCCGGCAACGCGGAGGGAATGGATAGCTCCTGATTTTAATCCACTTCTTATCTGCAGAAATACCTGAAAAATTGACTCTCTAATCAAGTTTTCCTCTCCAAACTCAACTTATACCTTAACGGACTCTATCGGACATTAAAGTTGTCCGTTAAACCCCGTTAGAGAACTTCGCCTTCTAACGGTAGTTTGTGAAAAAGATATACTACCGGTTTTATCGATAGCCTTCTCTAACGGGGTAAAAATCAGTCCAAATTATTAACAAATTAATCTTACAAAACACATGACCAAAGAAATTAAAACAAGAGAACCCAGTGACAAAAACAGATTTTTTCTGGATAACGAATTCTTTGATATTTATGCCAAGATATTGGGCTCCAACGCCTTGGCAGTCTATTGCAGTCTTTGCAGACATGCCGACAGAGAACAGAAATGTTATCCCTCGCAAAAGAAAATAGCCGAGGAGCTGAAATTAAGCCGGGCTACCGTCAATGAGCAACTAAAAGTTTTAGAAACCTTTGGCATCATCAAAATCCAGCGGATCGGCAAACAATGCACCAACCGTTATTATCTTTTGGATAAAAAATATTGGGTGAAGGATATACCGGCGACATCAGAAGACTTGACATCACCTGATGTCAAACCTGCCGAAGTCAGGAGTCAACCAGACTTACATCAGGAGTCAACTGGGTTGACATCCAATAGTAACAAAACACAAAAGAAAGAAAACCCAATTGAAACAAATATTATTAACGCAAAATCAGAAATTAATAATTTAATAAATTTGTTACCCCTTGAAGAGGAAGAAAGAAAGCTTGCCATCTTGGAAAGGATAGGCAAAGAAGTAAAGGAGATATTAAAAACTAAACAAATGTAATTTTATGAAGAAAAAAGATTTTAAACCACAAAACAAGGAAGAATTATTGGCTTATGACTTGGCAGAGAGCTTAAAAGATTTTGATCATCTCCACATTTATCTTGATCTCTGTAAACAATACACACAGAACAGTTTGCTCAAGATTCTTGGGGAAGTTAAGGAAATACCGGAAGCTAAAATTCGGAAAAGCAAAGGAGCTTTGTTTACTTATCTGGTCAGAAGATATGGGAAGAAACCAAAATAGCTACAAAACTAATTACACGAAACAATTAATACAAAATTACTAAATCTATGAAATCAATTAAATCAAAAATAATTTTAGCCATCAACCCCGGAGCAAGATATTTGGGAGTGGCAGTCTTTGAAAACGGACAGCCTCAATTCTGGCAAGTGAAATCAATCAAGATGAATCAGCCTCCGCGCGAAAGAATCAGTGACGCAAAAGAAATTGTCCAGAAACTTATTGATTATTACGAGCCGGGGATTCTTGCGATTCAGAAACCTAAACCACATTGGCTCAAACAATCAAGGCTGTTGGACAAGATAATAAAGGCCATAAAGGACACGGCAAGGGACAATAAAATGAAAGTGAAGGAGTTTATGCAGGAAGAGATAAGAAAGGCAATTTGTGGAAATATAAAAGCGACTAAAAAAGAAATGGCTGAAGTGTTGAGACAGAAATTTCCGAAATTGCGTGTTCTCTTAGATCTAAATAAAATTAAGGATAGATATTGGGAACATTTGGTTGGAGCGATGATATTAGCCGATGTTGCAAAATTCGAATTAAGAGGGAATATTCTCCTGAATCAAAACAAAATTAGCGAATTAGTGAAGCTCTAAAAAATAGTCAACAAAAACTTATTGGTTGGTTGTAAACTAAAGATAACGCTTGATATGATAAGCAAGATGATAACAAAGAAATACCTTATAATTTTATCAATTTTGAGCTTTTTGAATATCTAATATTTTAAAACGTAATACGCCACTTGGAACTTTTATTTCTGCTATTTCGCCAACCCATTTGCCTAAAAGCCCATTCGCAAGAGGTGCAAGATAAGAGATATAATTATTTTTTGAATCTAAATCTGTTCCATAAGCACCGACTATTGTATATTTAATTTCTTCGGAATTTTCTAAGTTTAAAACTTTTACCTCTGTCCCAATATTTACAGAATTAGTATCAATTCGATAGTTTTCAATTATTTTTACTTTCGATAATATACTCTCCAATTCTTGGATTTTTTTCAAGATAATTTTCTCATACTGTGCTGCATGTTCGTAGCCAGCATTATCATGCATTCCTCCACCTCTTTCTATAGCAATTTTCATTTCTTCCCTATTTGCTACAAATTCACTCTTTCGTAAATGATTAAGTTTGAAAACTAATTCGTTATATTTTTCACGACTCATGAGTATTTTATTATCCATGGAATATTATCTATTTTAACCTGTTAAAATTTTATTGAACATTTCTTATAATATCTAGGCTTGTCTTGATTTAGCTAAGAGTATTATAAACCCTCCGAACATAAATGCAAACATATGATGTAAATTTGAAACTAACAAAATCTCTTGCATTTTATCGAAAAAAAAAGCTCTGTTAGGTATTTTTTCATAATCTTCATATATAATATAGAAATGTTCATTAACCAATTGCATAATTGAATTTCTATTAAAATGGTGAATATGTCCGTATTGATTTTTCAATTTTGTTAATCGTTGTTTTCCTCCCTTTATTGTTGTATAAAAACATAATTCTAAGGGTATTTTAAAAATTGCGAATTGTGAAATTCGTGCAATTTCCTTTAAAAAAAGATCTGGGTGATTTATATGCTCAATAATATCAATACACAAAGATAAAGATATTGAATTATTTTCTAGGGGAATTTTTTCTGCATCGGTTCTTAATTTGATTAAATTTGGATGTTTTTCTCCAATTGACAGTATTTGGAATGATACATCAATGCCTAACGCACATATTTTGCTGTCCATATTTTTATGCATATAATCAAGTATTTTAATTAATAATTTACACGAACCGCAGCCAATATCAGCTATTATTTCTATATTTCTGCATTTTAATCTCAAGACATTTAAAGCTTTTACAATAGATTTAAATTTCGTTTCTATATCTTCTTCATGAAGAGTGGGATTAAGCTTCAGATAATCCTTTTCATAAAAAACTATATCTGTG
>JBDROR010000109.1:0-3162 GCA_043809805.1 bacterium | reverse complement strand
ACAATACGGTTTTCAAATGAAGCGCGGGATTATTTTGTTAAAATAAATGATCTGCGGACAAATATGCCTGCTCCAATTTCTGGATATGAAATGATAGATTATATCGCGACATTAGCATTTACCTGGGGATCAAAAGAAATTGTTGATGTTTACAAAACACTTTATGAAGAAATTAAAGAGAAAATAAGGGATTCAAATAACGTAAATTATAAGAGAAAACCCAGAGTTCTTTGGCGGCATTTAAGGCCATATCATGATAAATCTTTATTAGATTTTATAGAAAATAAATGCCAAATGGAAATTGCCTTTGAGGAAGCAAATTATATTTATTGGGATGAAATGGATCCGGAGGATCCCTATCGTAGTTTAGCTGTAAAATTATTAAGTACTCCGGCGATAGGTGATTTTCAACGGTGGTTGAATGTTACATGCGGTATTATCGATAAATATAGGATTGATGGGGTTATTTCTTTTAATCACTGGGGTTGTAAACCACTAGGCAGCGGCGAGGGCATACTTAAAGATGTTCTAAATAAGAAAGGAATATCTATGATCGAGTTAGGTGGTGATTGTATAGACAAAAGAGATTATTCATTTGCTCAATTAAAAACAAGGATACAGGCATTTTTGGAAATGATAGAAGGGAAAACAGTATGATTACAGTTGGAATAGATGTCGGGTCGCTTTCTACAAAAGCGGTTGTCTTAGATGATAAAAATACTATTCTAAGTTATTCTATAAGTTTAACAAGCGGCCATATTAAAAAGGCATCAGAGAATGTTTTTAGTAAGGTTTTAGAAAAGGCAAAAGTACAAAAAAAAGAGATTAGTTACATCATTTCAACAGGATATGGCCGGGATAATATAGATTTTGCTAATGAAAGTGTAACAGAAATAACTTGTCATGCATTGGGAGCATTTTTTCTTTTCCCAGATGTTCGTACTATTATTGATATTGGTGGGCAGGATAGTAAGGTTATCAAAATGGGTAATAATGGCAAGGTTTTTGATTTTATGATGAATGATAAATGTGCCGCGGGTACCGGCAGGTTTTTAGAGGTTATGGCGCATGCATTAGATGTCAAACTTGAGGATTTAGGAGAACTATCCAGCCAATCAAAAAAGATAGTTTTTATAAGCAGTATGTGTACAGTGTTTGCTGAATCTGAGATTGTATCGTTGGTGGCTGAAGGATGCGTGAAGCCGGATATTATTAGGGGTGTTCATGATTCTGTTGTCGATAGGGTTATCGCGTTGGCAAAAAGAGTAAATCTAGAAACACCCTTAGTAATGACAGGAGGAGTGGCAAAGAATAGGGGAGTGATTCGCGCTTTAGAAGATAAGCTTGCGGTGAAAATAAGCATTCCAGAGGAACCACAGATAACAGGCGCGTTAGGCGCGGCCTTGATTGCTAAATTAAAAAAGGATAACCGATGAAAAGAACAATTTATTTTTGTTTAATTTTGGCAATATTTTTGATTAATAATTTTGCAGGAGCTGAAGAAAAACCCGTTTTAAATTTTAAATATCAAAACGGTTTACTCTCCGCCGACCTCAAATCCGCGACGATCAAAGAAATATTTAACGAGTTAGGAAAGCAGGGCGGGTTTACTTATGAAATTGAGAAAGAGATTCAAGAGCAGAAGGTAACCATTAGTTTTAAAGATAAAAAAATAGAGGAAGCAATTAAAGATATTTTAAACACAATTGGGAATCCGAGTTATATGATAACATACAAAACTCTAAACTCTAAATCCGAAACCCTAAACAAACCAGAAACTCAAAACTCCAAATTTGAAACAACCCACGACACATCACGCATGACACAATACGAGATATCAAGCATCAGCATAAGGAGACGGGGGAAGTCGGATACATCGGCAGTAAATTTTTCAAAGTTGGACTTGAAAAAATTGATAAGTGGAATCAGTGGCAAGGATTATACAAAGAGGTTAAAGGTTTTAGAAGAAATCAAAAAACGCAGGAAAGAGGCTGTGCCTATATTGATTGAAATTGTGAAAGATAAATCGGGATCCGAAGACGAAAAAATAATGGCTATGATGTTTCTTGGCGAGCTAAAAGCAAAGGAAGCAAAAAAAGACATTGAAGATATTTTAAAGGAAGACAAGAATCAATATTGCCGTGAGGCAAGTGTTTTGGCTTTAGCTGGAATCGGAGAAACAACATCTATTCAATTGATAAAGGAAGGGCTTAATGATGAGAGCGGGAATGTCAGACAGCGCGCGGTTTTAGCGTTGGCGAAGTTAGGGGATAAAAGTCACAGTGATATTGCGTTAAAAGGGATAAAAGAAGGGAACCCGACTGAGAAATTACTTGCGACGATGGCATTGGAAGAGATTGGAGATACTTCGGTAATAAAAGAGCTGAAGGCTGAAGAGTTGAAGGCTAAGGATGTATGGACAAAAATCAATGCAAAGTTAGCGATAAAAAAGATTGAATATAGAAATACGAAAGAAGGGAATAAGCTTGTTTATTTACAAGAAGCGCTAAAAGATGAACAATTTGAAGTAAACAGTTGGGTGGTGGAGGAATTGGCAAAGATAAATAGCTCTGACGCGATAAAGATATTGGAAGATAGCGCTAAGGATAAAGAGATAGCGGGAAGCTACGCGGCAGGGAAGTATTTAAGAATAAGAAAGGGGAAATGATGTCATTCCCGTGTAAACGGGAATCCAGTAAATTTGATATGACAGGAGCAAATAATGGGAATAAAGAGATGCGGAATAGTTTTAGTAATGTTATTAATGTTACAAAGTGGGAAAAGCAATGCTGGTTGGCCATTCAATCGGACACCTGCGATAGAGGGGCAAATTACGGATGTGACAACCGGCAAACCGATAGAAAATGCGATAGTTGCATGTGGTTGGAAAAAGCGTGTGCCGAGTTTTGGAGGAGATGTAACGAGTGGTTTTGCGGGAGAGGTGTCGGTGACTGGTAAGGATGGGAAATACAAGATACCAGCGAAGACAACATTTCATTTATTATCAAGTTTTGGCGGGATGATGGTTCAAATTGTGCATCCGTTGTATGAGACGAAAACTGGTTGGGGTGGAAATGACGGTATAGGGGTAGATGTCCATGATCCGGCATACAAATCAAAAGACGGCATTGTGCATGCGGATATTAGGTTGATGGGGTTGGG
>JBDROR010000108.1:0-10228 GCA_043809805.1 bacterium | reverse complement strand
CTTTGTTCTCTGGCAAGTGTTCCGCTGGCTGTAAAAGGACGTGTGATTGGAGTGTTAAACTGTTATACATCGAGAAAACATAAATTTACAAAACATGAATTGGATATTTTAAATGCCCTTGCAAGCCAAGCAGCTGTTGCCATTGAAAACGCGGAATTGGATATGCGTGTGCGCAATGCTGAAGAAGCGTTAACTACACGAAAAATGATTGAGAGGGCAAAGGATATCCTTTCACAGGATTTATATATTTCCTCATCGGAAGCATATAAATTAATTCAAAGACAAAGCATGGATACTCGCAAATCCATGCGTGAAATTGCCGAAGCCATAGTTTTAGCGAAAGATATAAAAAACGTTACAACTCCAAAAACGAATCCGCGAACATAATTTCGCCTTTAAACATACGGATTGCTTTATCGACATGATCCGCGGGAAATACCTTTCTGATGTTTTCACCATTGACTACTGCCATAAATTTTTCGTTCATTGTGTCAACAATTGCTCCGTTTAATCCAGCCTCGCGTAAAATCATCCAATAAACTGATGTCAAAAGAGGTTTCATTGGAGGAGGGGTCATGTTAACGACATTACTCAAACCCACCACAGAACACATTGGCGGTTCATTCATCGTCTGGAACATTTTTACCGCCTCAACGGCAAATCTTGCCTGGTCCTGATTTCCCTTTACAGTCATTGCCAATGGGTCAAGATAAATATTTTCCATCGGAACGCCCAATTCGGAAGCCTTTGTCATAATGTCAACCGCAATGGAAACTCTGGTTTCGGCATCCGGCGGAAGTCCGACACCGGCTAATGTAAGTCCGATTATATTGCATTTGTATTTGGCGGCAAGAGGCATAAACGCGTCTAATCGTTTTGTTTCGCCCGAACAGGAGTTAATTAAGGCATTCCCATAGGTGTTTTTGTATGACGCAAGCCCCATATCCATCGCCTTCGGATTTGTTGTGTCCAGGGAAAGCGGGACTTTAGCAACTTCATGGACAATTTCGATCAACCATGGCATTCTTTCGGGGTCGTCTTCAACAGGCCCAATGTTGAGGTCGAGCATATTTGATCCGGATTCTACCTGTTGGACAGCCATTTCCTGAAGCGGGCCTTTATCACGATCTTCCATTGCCTTACGCAAAACCTTTGTTACTACGTTTATTCGTTCACCAATTAAAAGCGGGTTTGGATACATTTAAAGCCTCCTATTTTTTAAGTATAAGTCTAAAACAATCCTTTAACTTTGCCGGTTTCCACATCCACATCGACTCTACGGTAAGCCGGATTGGAAGATGTTCCGGGCATGAGTTTAATAGCGCCTGCAATCGGTACAACAAAACCTGCACCCTTGTATGTCAGAATATCCCTGATCTGGAGTCTCCAGCCTTTAGGAGCACCTTTAATATTTGGATTATCAGAAAGTGAAAGATGCGTTTTAACCATACATGTTCCAAGTTTTGCAGTTTCCGGGTCTGCTTCAATATTTTTTGTTTTTGTTAAAGCTTCAGGGGTATAATCAACTCCATCAGCGCCGTAAACTTCTTTTGCAATTAAGTTAATTCTATCTCTCAATGGAGTATCTAACTCATAGAGGAATTTAAAATTATTAGGTTCGTTACATGCATCAATGACAGCATCGGCTAACTCCAATGCTCCTTCGCCGCCTTTTTCCCAATGTTTGGAAACCGCGACACGCGCTCCAGACGCTTTAGCTATTTTGCGAACAGCATCAATTTCATCATCTGTATCAGTATAAAAAGCATTGATACAAACAACAGGATTAATACCCGCTTTTTTAACAACTTTAATTATATGTGCCAGATTGCTTGACGCGCCGGCTTCAACCCAACCGACGTTTTTAGTATTATATTCTTCAGGTAATGGACGCCCCGGTACAGGTATAGGAGCCCCGCCATGACACTTTAAGGCTCTTATAGTAGCAACAACAACCGCTGCATTAGGTTGATTGCCGGCAAAACGGCATTTAAGGTTCCAGAATTTTTCAAATCCGATATCAGCTCCAAAACCTGACTCCGTTACATGATAATCACCCAGCTTTAATCCTATTCTATCCGCAATTATTGAAGACTGGCCAATTGCGATGTTTGCGAATGGCCCTGCATGAACAAATACCGGTTGGCCTTCGATAGTCTGCATCAGATTCGGGTTAAGCGCTTCAACCATCCAGGCGGTCATTGCACCATCCACCTCCAGATCGGCAGTAGTAACAGGATTCCCGGATTTATTATAAGCAACTACTATTTTACCCATTCTTTCACGCATATCTTTCAGGTCTTTAGCAACTGCTAAAATCGCCATAATCTCCGAGGAAACAGCGATAGCAAATCCTGATTGCATCATAAAACCGTCCATTTTACCGCCAATACCAATTACGATATCGCGAAGCGCCTGAGCACAGAAATCAAGGATCCATTTCATCTGAACATTTCTCGGATCAATATCCAGCCGTTTAAGCTTACTTTTAGCCAGCCGAGCGTCATTGTAATTAGCTTCATGCTGTATTCTTGATGTCAGCGCTACCATTGCCAGATTATGAGCGTTCATGATAGCATTGATGTCTCCGGTTAATCCCAGAGAAAACGGAGTTAGCGGAATACATTGTGAAAGCCCTCCGCCTGCGGCAGAACCTTTAATATTCATTGTCGGTCCGCCTGACGGTTGTCTGATTGCGCCTACGACGTTTTTATTTCTTTTGCCCAATCCCTGAATTAAACCAATTGTAGTGGTTGATTTTCCCTCACCCAGGGGAGTAGGAGTAATAGCGGTTACGTCAATAAATTTTGCGTCTGGTTTATTTTCCAGCCGGTTTAAAACTCTTTTGTAGTCTATTTTAGCAACATAATGCCCGTGAGGCAGCAATTCCTCTTTTTTTAGACCTAACTTATCTGCCAGCTCATAGACAGTCTTCATACTTTTTTCAGAATCTTCAGCAATTTCCCAATCCTTATGTTTTTTAGGATCCAACGCCATAATGCTACCTCCTTCTTTTTTAAGTGAATAGTGAACAGTGAAAAAGTGAATAGTTAATAATTTTTTACTTTCTAACTAACTACTATTCACTAACGACTATTCACTAAATTATATTCCCAGTTTTTTCCTTTTTTCTGCAATATGTTTTAAAATTATTTCGCATGCTTTGTAAGGATCTGGCTCAACCGCAAATTTCCCTCCGGTAATATTTTCGATGTCTTCATACATTAATTTTTTAAGTTTTGGAGCGCCGGTAACCATATGCGGGACGCCGACAACGACCAAAGCGCCCTGCGCGACAAAATAATTTCCAATTGTTATAGCCTTTTCAGACATCCATTCCAATGCCGCGCCGGCAATCGGAAGTTCATCATAATCAGTTCCTAATCCATGTTTTATCATTTCCGTGCAGGCAACTAAAATTCGGCTGTTATCAACACATGAACCCGCGTGAAGAACAGGGGGGCATCCAATCGCTTCGCAAACCTCACGCAGTCCTTTGCCCGCGAGCTCCATTGCTTCGGGAACCATTAAACCGGCTTTAGCCGATGCGATTGCCGCGCAGCCTGTGTTTACAACGAACACATTATTTTTAATCAATTCTTTTGTCAATGTGACATTCGCGTAATCATGCTGTATTTTACAGTTACTGCATCCGACGATTCCTACAACCCCAAAGATTCTTCCATTTTTAATGTTTTCCACAAGCGGGTTATACGAACCCCTGTAAGTTCCGCCCTGCATATAGCTTAGGGTTTCAGAACTGAAACCGGCAATGATGTCCATTGATTCCGTGGGAATATTTACCTTTGCTTTATCCCTGTTTTTAAAATTATCAATAGCGATTTTTAATATATCTTTTGCCGTTTCATAAGCCTTTTTCTCTTCAAACTGGACATGAATGGCATCGCGTATCTTTGCCTTTTTAGAAGTGGAAATAATTTTTGTATGGAAACAGCTTGCAACGGAAGGAAGTGACGGCAATATACATTGGACATCAACAATCATTGCCTCAACCGACCCGGTAATTATTGCTAATTCCTGTTGTAAAAAACTTCCGGCGACGGGAATTCCTTCACGCATTAATACCTCGTTCGCGGTACAACAAATACCGGCGATATTAACGCCTTTTGATCCTGCTTTTTTCGCGAGCTCCTGTATTTCTTTGTCCTGCGATGCCTCTACAATCATCATTGAAAGCAAAGGTTCATGCCCATGTACCAGCACATTGACTTCGTCTTCGGAAAGCACGCCTAAATTAACTTTACTGCGAATCGGTTTTGGCGTCCCAAATAAAATGTCGGTTAGTTCGGTCGCGAGCATTGAACCGCCCCAGCCGTCCGCGATACTAACCCTGAGACTATTCATATATGTGTCATGATAATCTGAACCCATTCCAACATGTGTGCGGTGCAATGACTGAACAATCTCTGAATTTACACCTTCAGGAACTATGCCCAATTTTTCCCATAGTTTTAATCTTTTTTCCGGCATTCGTTTCAAAAATCTAAGGCCGCCATGCGCCTTTTCAAATTCTGATATGGCAATCTCGGCAACTTGAATGGCTATTTCATTAACGCTTTTGCCGCCGGTCTCTATTCCATATTCTTTGGCAAGCGCCATTAGTTTTTTTGTATCTTTTATTTTATAATCAGGGAGTTCATTCTTGGCCGCTAAAAGGAGGGTGTGCGCCACATCATAACCATGATCTGAATGCGCCGCGCATCCAGCCGCCGCGGATCGCAATAAACCTCTGCTTGCCATAGTTTCGGCGTCAGCGCCGCAGATTCCCCGGCTTGATTCATCATTTGGATTAATACGGCATGGCCCAAGCATACAATTACGGCAGCATATTCCTTTTACACCGTATGAACATTGAACTTTTACCGCTTCAAATCTATCCCACGCGGTAGAAATTTTTTCGTTTGCCGCTTTGTCCATCATTTTTTCGGAGGCCTTGTCGATGGTTCGCGATTTTGGAGTCTTTATTTCTTGTGTCATTTGATCCCCTTTTTTTTCGTATACCGTATGCCATCACTCGTATTTCGTATACCGTATTCCGTCATACGGAATACGGACGACGAACGACGTATTTTATATTATCGATGCCATCGTCAGCGCCGGATGATTTGCCTTTTGTAAAAACTCAAGAACCGGATTAATTTCTGTTCCGACTGTTTCATCCGCGATTTTATCAAATAAATCAGGCACTCCCGCTTCAACGCCGCGTTTTTGAATACCTTCTTTTAATTGTTCTTTTAGTTCTTTAGGCATCCATACGATTCTTTTAATCCCGCCGTCGGACAATAAGAATTTTTTACTTGTCAAATACAATCGTCCAACTCCCAAAAATCCCGGTGTTTGATTACCTCCGCCGACTGAACCCGCGAGTGTCGAAAATTTCATCCCGCAAGGAGTCATTTCAGTAAAACCGCGGTTTACAATCATTATTCCGTTAGCTTCAGGAAGCAGGGCGATTATACATTCAAAACATCCGCAGGATGTCATTGGATTGTCCATCATAGAATAGGCGTTGAAAATACTTATCGCCTGATTGGATTTATTATAGACAAATTCGTTAACGCCCTCCCACTGGCCTTTTACAGGGTCGATAATTTTTCCTTTGGTTACCGGTTGATTAGGGCCGATTGGATCGATTTCATAAGCCGCCTTTCCATCGAGCCAGTTATAAGCACCACAGAGCCCAAGCCGTTCAGGCGTAATAATACACACATGATTAGGCGCGTAAGACTGACACAATGTGCAGGAATAAAATATATCAACACTCTCGTCCGTAAGCCCCGCGACTCTTTCATCGCGCTCTTTATAAGATTTTCGCGCCTCGACCAACAATTTTTTAATCTTATCTTCATCGGTTATTAATGTTATTTCGACCTTATCAACAATTGCCGGAAACTCTGAGTGAAGCCTGGCATGAAGAATTTTCCCGAGATGGACTAATCTGAATCCCGATTCATATGCCTCTTTGCTGATTCGTATCCAGTTCATATCCCTCTGGCCCATGTGGAATATACCATGAGCCTCGCTTAATAAATGATGTATTTTTCTCTCCAAAATCGACTCGAAATCTTTTTGCATTTTTCGTCCGGCGACCTCAACAAAAATACCCAATGGATAAAGGCCTTCTTTTTCGTCGACTTGCGGCCCGTCAATTGTAATTTTTCCGTCTGATACCGCGTCCATATTTTTCATGCGCAGGTATTCAAACGTGGCAGATTTATTCCCGCCAAATTCTAAAAATGTATCTTCTTTCCTGACACGTTCACCTTCAAACGCGGGGCCGTATGGAACAGGGATGGGGACTTTTTCTATTTCTATTTTTAGTCCGCGAACCTCAATCGCCGTATCAACGATTTTGTCAATATCCGGCTGCCAGATAACTTCCTCATAACGGCAGACTCCGTTCGGCCTGATTTCAGGGACTTTTTCCTGTGCTATCGCGGGAAATCCCATATTTATCGCGCCCGCGCCTGTCGCCCATGTCAAGTCATCAAGTTCGCCTAAAACAATAGCGAACGCGTGAACACGGTCAAGAGTATATTTTAAAATATCTTTATAATTTCCTTTTTTGATGCCTCCAAACATCATTGCCGAGCGCGCCGCCCAGTCCAAAGCGTAAATGGTTGAAGTCGTGTCAGGCCCGAGAGGGACGATATAAGTCTCCCAGCCTAACTCAATATTTTCTTCGCGAAGCTGTTTTGTCACACTGTTCCCGTTGCATTCGCCCGCGAGGAATATAAGGATTTTTCTTTCCTGAAGCTGGCGTATGATTTTTACCGCTTCCTTGCTGTTTTTTGCGGCTCCAAGTACAGCGGCAAAACCAGGCATCCGGCCGTCAACCAGTTGGATTCCCAAATCTCTTAATACCGTATCAGTAATAAATCCATTATATGTAAAACCGTCCGCTTCTTTATATGGTTCCTGTTGATAAATATAGCGGATTGCCTCAATTATTTCTTCGGCGAATAGGGTGGCGATACCTCCATCCAACGCTTCGCCGAGATACGGCAGCCATACTTTTTCATCAGGTTCTTTTGATAACAATGATTTTGCGTGATTTAAAGCAATTTCCATATCCCCCAGTGTTTTTACTTCTTGCGCGGTTATGCAAAGAATAAAAGGGAGAGCGAATGCCGTGTCTGGAAATTCAAACTTGAAATCCTTGCCTTTTTCAGCTATTGCCTTTTTTAATAAGGCATCCGCTTCTTTTACAAGCTGATGCGACCCGCGAATTACTGATGTTGCAATAAATTTTGACATCAAGCCCTCCATTCAATTAAATCCCCCTTTAATCCCCCTTTTTTAAAGGGGGAAATAGGGGGATTTTTATTTCCACTCGTTTTTAAAAAACACAGGTATTGCGTTTGCCTCTCTTGGCCCGACAATAATGTTCCAATCAGGAAGTTTTTCCTGTAGTGATCCGCTTAAAACAGAGACATAACCTGGTATAATTAATTTTTTATGATTAACCAATTCGCTTGCTTTTACCGTATTAATAAAATTAGAAATTGTTCCCGCGGAGAATTTTCCCGCGGCCCAGGCAGTCATGACTGAAAGTCCTTCGGAATCCTGAACCGCGAGCCATGCGGATACTTTACTGTTTTCAATTTCACCCGCAACCAGAAAATAGGTTAGGGAGAAATTTGTAGTTATCATAATAGGTGAATTTTGGTCAGGTTCACCGATCTTGTAAATCTTTTGCTCAACCTTCATCGGCTTTTGCGGGTCAGTGTAAATGTTTTGTCTTAACGCGAATAAAGGCAGAACTTTCCACATCTCGCAGGATGACAACCCAATAATGGACCCGTATTTTGAAATCGCGATACTTGCAAGCATAGCTTCCTGCATGTTGTCACCGGTTTTATGAAAGAATGATATTACAGGATAACCTAATGGTTTAAAAGATTTCCTGATTGCGGATCTTCTTATTATTGTAAATTTTTCAATAATGTCTTTTGCCTTTGACGCACCGGGGTCAAGAACCAAATCTTTTACACCCAATGCCGTGATTTTTTCTACGAGATTGCTTAGTTTTTCCAAATCAGGTTCATAAACAGCTAAAGAGCATCCATTTTCTTTCGCAATTTGCGCGAAATCATGATAATTAGTTTCATTTGCCGCCCATATAAGCGGCTTTTTACCGTGTAGGGGCGAATGGCCATTCGCCCATATAGCCTTTAAACTGTCTATTTTGTCAGACTTCAAAATTAACGGTAAATTGGTTAAATCAGTGATTAATTTAACAGCTTCAGTAAATTTTTGCGGGTCGCCTGATTCATTTTCGATAGCTATTAAATCAACTTTCAAATGCTGGCCGACGCGTTCAATAGCGGCCTTGACCGCATTTTCCACTTTTTGTTTGATTTCATCGCCGGTTGATTTATCCGATAGGACAACGGCGATTCCCGGTGTCCGATAAAATGTTTTTTCATGGCGGAACATTACGGTTTCTTCACCCACTGAAACAGCGTTTTCTGCTGTTCCAATAGTTATTAATCTGATTGGGGGCGCGGATGCGTCGCTCAATTTAGCCTTTGCTTCTGCTGATACATCAGGGCATTGGTCTAATGATACCTGTTTTACAGCAAGCTTCATTGCGAACGCGAGACATGTGGGAAATTTACATTTCCCGCAGTTTGTTTTTGGCAGATGTTTAAATATTTCTATTCCTGAAATTGCCATGTGTTCCTCCTGTGTTCGTTGTTCGTATATCGTCGTTCGTCATCCAATCATCTGTTCAATTGTATTCTTTACCAATCTCATCCCCTCCGGATGCCGCATTATCAAAAAGTTTCCTCCGGCGGATAAAAATGTGATTCCTGTAACCGCTTCCCAGAGGATACCCCGTTTTTCCGTATCTCCCCATTCAGCAATATCCGCTTTTGCCTCTTTTGCCTTCCATGCCTCAGGGCCGATGTCGTTTACAATAGGCATTTGCATCATATTGTCATTTTGCTGTAACGCGGCCAGCTTACACCGTTCAATTACGGAATATGTATATTCAAGCCCATACCCTAACGCGCTTGACATTGTATCCATTATGATTTTATCCTTTGGAAAACCTGATTGTGAAAGAAGGATATTTAATTGTTTCGCCAGATTTATGTCAAGATCTGAAAGGGCGATAAGATAATGATTAAACGCCTGAGCCGCGGCCGCGAATGTTTTAAAATTTTTCTCCTGCGCTTTTCCGATAATTGAAGGTTTCGCGCACGCGGCGGCGCAGGGATTTATTAATTCTGTATCTTTTTCAACATGGTTACATCCTAACAATATTAATGGAACAGAAATGTTCGAAGATACTTTGGAAACAATGTCCGCCGCTTCTTTTACCGATTTATTTTCTTTATCCGGATGAGTGCCGGCTAATCTCAGGCAAATCGCGTCCGCCTTTAATTCTGTCTCGCAGAATTTTGCCCAGCCGACAGGGTCATTCATTACCTTGCCGTAAACTTTGGTTAACGCGTCCGGCCAGTCTTGCGGGACAACATCCTGCACTTCTAAAGCGACAATTGGTTTTTTCGCGACTGTTCCTTCAAATGAAAGAAATGGCAGGGCGCTTTCACCGCCAATATCGGCGTTCCCAATTTTGATTTCATTAATTTTTCCTGGATATGTTTCTTTTGGCAATGTAAATGGCATATAATTTCCTCCTGTACAATTTTGTCATTTCGAGCAAAGCGAGAAATCTTTCCCAACAAATTCATTCAATATTTTTGTTAATCCAACATAACTTTTCGAATCTTCCGGCATCCCAATCAACGGCTTTCCTTCAATATCAAAATTTCTTACAGCCTCGTCCTCCGGGATTATTCCCCCCAGAACAAGATTATTTTTTTCTATCTCAGAATGAACGGCAGCCTCTATTTTTTTAGGGCTTCTGTTTAAAATCAAAAGTTCCTTTCCTATTTGTAAATTTAATTCTTTTATCAGCCGTTTAATTCTGCCGGCCGCTCTAATTCCTCTAATGTTATAATCCGAGACCATTAAAAGCAAATCCACTTTTCGGGTGGTTCTTCGGCTAAAATGTTCCATTCCCGCCTCAGTATCAATTATCACAAATTTGTATTTTGTCGACAACTCGTCTATAAATTTTCTTATCAGGTTGTTCGCGTAACAGTAACAACCCGGGCCTTCAGGCCTGCCCATAGCGAGAAGATCAAAACCGGAAGCTTCAACAAGCGTTCTGCTTATTTCATACTCAATAAAA
>JBDROR010000107.1:0-2389 GCA_043809805.1 bacterium | reverse complement strand
CCTGAGAATAATGCCGCCTTTATCTGTGAAAAAAGAAGGTTGATTATTTTATTGATTCATTGGAGACAGTTTGTCAGGATTATAAAGGTTTTTTTAATGTTGTAAAAGAAACTGTAACTACAAGTTTACGGGTTTGAAATATGAAAATAAGATTGATTGCGCCGTCAAGGGAACCTGTTCACCAAAAAATAATAAAAGGGGCAAAATGAGAGATAAGGAATTGTGTATTTTAATTTTATTAATTTTAGCGATTGTTATTAGTCCGGTTTTTGCAGAAGAAAAGCCGGTTATTTCTTTAAAATATCAAAATGGCCTTTTCGACGCTGAGATCAACTCCGCGACGATTAAAGAAATATTCAATGAACTTAAGAAACAAACAGGTATGAATTACGAAATCGAGAAGGAAATACAAGAACAGAAAGTAACCATTTCGTTAAAGGATAAAAGAATAGAAGAAGCGGTTAAAGACATTTTAAATACGATTGGGAATCCGAGCTATATGTTGAGTTATAAAAAAAATAAGGCGGAAAAATATGAGGTTGCGAATATAAATATAAGAAAAAGAGGGTCAACTGAAGCTACTCAGACAGCAAAACGCGAGCTTCAACCGGGGGAGATGGAAGTGGGATTAGTGAAGCCAGAGACCAAAGAAGATTTAGCTAAATATCGCATTCATGCAAAGGATATGAATATAAATGAGTTGTTGGATAAATTATCAAGTGTTAGTGGCAAAAAAATAGTATCAGTTAGAATTGATAAAAAAATTGATTTTGAAGATGAATATTCTGTAGTTATCTTAATAGATCATATTATAGGAAAAATCAGGCCTAAAATTTATAAAACTGGTCGCCAAATGTCAGAAATTGACAGAAAAGGCAATGTAATCAGGGAAGGTTATTACGAAGTCACTCAACTTTCCGATACCGAGATTCAAGAGCGTCGTGAACAAGCCCAATTAAAGAATGCTGAAGGGGAAAGGTTGTTGAAGCAAGGGAAATATTTAGATGCGTTGGATGCGTTTGGATGGGGAGGTGATCCTGATTATATTAATACGAGGTTAAACCTAGGTAAGATTTATTTATTAAACCGGGAGTTTTTAAGAGCAATTGGTCATTTTAATACAGCGTTAGAAATAGATTCAACAAATATTGAAGCATGGTTAGGATTAATTGAATCTTATGAGAAAGATAGTCAAATAGACAATGCATTGGCGAGTATGGAGAAATATTTAGAATTTGAAAAAGATGCTGAAAAAGCTAATGAGATTAAGAAAAAGATAGGACATTTGAAGGGTCGAACAGTTAAAGAATATTATGTATTGCTAAATAAAGGGGATGAATTTAAAAGCAGGAATGAGGTTAGTAAGGCAAAAGAGAAATATGAGAAAGCAATAGAAATGAACCTGGATATAGCAGTTGGGTATGAGAAAATGGGAAAGATGTATGAAGAGAGTAAAGATTACAAGAAAGCAGAAGAGATGTATAAAAAAGTAATAGAAAAAGATTCAAAAAATTTTCAGGCATACACAGAGTTAGCAGGGATGTATGCAGAAACAGGAAGGACGCAAGATGCTATAGAAATGCTGATAAAAGCAGCAGCAGTGTGTCCTGTAAAAGATACAATAATAAAAATTAATATGATGATAGATGGTTTAAGGCAAGCGATAAAGAAATGAAATTACAAATAAAAATATTATTTATTATTTTGATTTTAATATTTACAAAAGCTTTATTTGCATATGACCCAAGATTTGATGTTAAATATGATAGTTCAGCTAACAACCTATTTTATTTTATCCAGATTTCAGATACACATATAGGAGATGACGAGATAGAAAATGGAGAAGGTAAATTCAGTAATTTTTTAAAAATAAATGTAAACAGAATAGATCCTAAGATAATAGTAAACACGGGAGATTTGATAGATGCAACTAAGCCTGGTTTCTCATGGGGTCTTGTTGAACCTTTAAAAAGATTGTTTGATAGATTAAAAACCCAGCAAAAAGATGAGTGGTTAGATTATGATTCGATAACAATTGGTCAGGATTCAGCAATTTATTTTGATTTACCGGGTAATCATGATAGGCATGGGGACCCGGAATGGAAAGGGCTTTATGATTCAACATATGACACATTTGGTTATACAATAAATTCAGTTTTAGGCAAAAATCAAAATCCTACAGATATTACAAATCCAGTGGGCCAATTTTCAAAGACAATTACTATAAATGGAAATAGTTATTTATTTATCGGTGCAAATACCTGCGATTCAACAGGCGCAGAGTTTAATCCATGGGAGTTTGATTTTAAATCCGATTATCCCGAACTGAGTGCGGTGGAGAGGGATTATATAAAAGAGAAATTAGAAAAATTTTATCCAGATCCCCCCA
>JBDROR010000106.1:0-8955 GCA_043809805.1 bacterium | reverse complement strand
CTGGGGATAATGTTACAATGGAAGTGGAATTGATATCGAAGATAGCAATGGAAAAAGGGTTAAAGTTTGCGATACGTGAAGGCGGCCGGACGATAGGGGCTGGGGTTATTGCGGAAATAATGGAGTAAAGGAGTTATCGTGCGGGAGATAATCACTTTAGCGTGTACAGAATGTAAAGAGCGCAATTATTCAACGATGAAAAATAAAAAAAAGCATCCGGATAGAATGGAGGCTAAAAAGTATTGTTCTTCGTGTGATAAACATACATTGCATAGGCAGACAAAATAGGGATAGGTCGTGCGTGGTGTCCTGGTGGCCTTTTAGGGTTGGGAGCGTCGGTTAACGGTAAACCACCGGTCTCCAAAACCGGGACTGCAGGTTCAATTCCTGCCGCTCCTGCCACACTTTGATTTTTGGATTTACGATTATGGTAGAAAAAATAAGGCCTTTTTTTGAGGAAGTAAAAACCGAGATGTTTAAGGTGACTTGGTCTACTAGGCAGGAGGCCTTGGCGGGTACGGTGTTGGTAATAGTGGTCTCTATACTATTATCCATTTTTGTAGGATTTATGGATTTAAGTTTTTCAAAACTAATTCGGTTTTTATTAAAATAATTCATCCTGAGGAACGAAGTAACGAAGGATCTATAATGGCAAAAAACTGGTACGTACTTCATACCTATTCAGGGTATGAGATGAAGGTGAAGGCAAATTTAGAACACAGGCTGGAAACAATGGGAATGGCCGAGAAAGTTGATAAAATTCTCATTCCAACTGAGGAAATTGCTGAAATAAAGAAAGGGAAAAAAGAAGTAACCGTTAAAAAGGCGTTTCCTGGATATATTCTTATAGAAATGGAAATGGATGAAGAGTCATGGTATATTGTGAGGAATACACCTGGGGTTATGGGGTTTGTTGGTGCAGGTGCTAAGCCGATACCTTTGGATGAAAATGAGGTCAAAAGTATTATTGACAAAGTTGAGAGAGAAAAATCCAAGCCGAGAACTGAGGTGCCATTTAAGAAAAATGATACGGTAAAAGTGACAAATGGCCCTTTTGTTGGTTTTTCCGGCGTGATAAAAGAAATCCATCCTGAACGAGGGAAAGTAAAAGTGATGGTAACGATATTTGGACGGTCAACGTCTGTTGAGTTAGACTTTTTACAAGTAGAAAGAGTATGAATAAGTTGTCAGTTGTCAGTTGTTAGTTGTCAGTCTGAAAACTGAAAACTGAAAACTAACAACTGATTAAGGAGTAATATGGCAGGAAAACTTGTTGCGATGGTTAAATTACAAATACCAGCGGGTAAGGCTAATCCGGCCCCGCCGGTAGGGCCGGCGTTGGGGCAGCATGGCGTAAATATTATGGAGTTTTGTAAGGCTTTTAATGCGGCTACGCAGGCTCAGATGGCTGAGAATTTGATAATACCGGTTGTTATTAGTATTTATAGCGACAGGTCGTTTACCTTTATAACAAAAACTCCGACGGTAACTGTGCTTATTAAAAAATCTGCTAAAATTGCTAAAGGGTCAGGTACGCCTAATAGAGCAAAGGTGGGAAAAATTACGAGACAGGAAGCGGAAAAAATTGCCCAAACAAAAATGAAAGATCTTAATGCGAAAGATTTAGATGGTGCGGTTAAGATGGTTATTGGAACTGCCAGGAGTATGGGTGTGGATGTGGAATAAAACTCAAAACACAAAGCTTAAAATTCAAAACCAAAACCTAAAACTGTAAAATTTTCGACTTTTGAGGTGTGTTTTTGATTTTTGAGTTTGTTTAGAGTTGAGGAGATGCAAATGCGGCATAGTAAACGGTATAATATGGCAAACGGTTTAGTGGAAAAAGATAAATGTTACTCATTAAAAGATGCGGTAGCTTTGCTTAAACAAATACCGAAACCAAAATTTGATGAGACGGTAAATGTGACTATTAAACTTGGCGTTAACCCAAAACATGCTGACCAGATTGTTAAAGGGACGGTAGTGTTGCCTAAGGGAATTGGCAAAGAAGTTAAGGTGCTTGTGGTTGTAAAAGGAGAAAAGGAAAAAGAAGCGAAGGAAAATGGTGCGGATTTTGTCGGCGCTGAAGATATAATGGAAAGACTTTCAAAAGGCTGGCTGGGTTTTGATGTGATAGTCGCTACTCCGGATATGATGAAGGAACTGAGTAAATTAGGGAAGATATTAGGGCCTAAAGGTTTGATGCCCAATCCTAAGATGGGAACGGTTACCTTTGATGTAGGCAGGGCGGTTAGAGATATTAAGGCCGGCAAGGTGGAGTTTAAGGTCGACGATGCTGGTGTTATGCATACAATTGTGGGTAAGACTTCTTTTAATGAAGATGCGCTTTTGGAAAATTTGAAAGCTTTATTGGAAGCTATTTTAATCGCTAAACCGTCAGGTGCCAAGGGGCAATATTTAAAAAATGTTTATATCTCTTCCAGTATGGGGCCTTCAATCAAGCTGGATAGACAGGAGATAACGGCATTACATTAATCGTATATCGTCGTTCGTATCTCATATTTCGACCGACGAACGACGAAATCGGGGGTGAAAGTAATGGTTCGAGCAGAAAAGCAAAAAAAAGTTGAAGGGTTACAGGATAAGATTTTAAAGTCCAAATGTTGTGTTTTAACAGAATATCGTGGTTTAAATGTGGAAAATATTAATAATTTGAGGAAAAAAATAAGAGAAGCGGGGGGCGAATATCATGTGGTAAAAAATACATTGACTAACATAGCCTCAAAAAAAATTGGCTTAGGGGGGCTAGAGAGTCACCTAAAAGGGCCTATCGCGATAGCGTTTGGATATGGAAATGAAAGTGCAATGGCTAAAATATTATTTGATTTTAGCAAAAAGTTTGGTAATTTTAAAATAAAAGCCGGGGTCTTAGATGGCGTTAATATAATAGATGCGAATGTACTTAAAAAATTATCAATGCTGCCGGAAAAAGATGTTTTATTATCACAATTAATGAGCGGTATTAGAGGCCCGTTGTTTGATCTTGTTAATGTGTTGCAGGCTAATTTGCAAAATATGGTTTCAGTAATTAATGAATTAAAACTTCAAAAAGAAAAAACTGCTTAATCAACAGCGAGCTATAAGTTCGCTGTTAAAGTAAAGCGGCAAGGAAAGGGGCAAAAAATGTCTGATGCAAGGATAAGTGAATTGGTAGAAAATATTGGAAAGTTAAGTGTGTTGGAATTATCTGAGTTAGTCAAAGCGATTGAGGAAAAATTCGGGGTAAAGGCTCAAAGCGGTATGCCTATGATGTTTGCGTCAGCGGCTTCTGCCGGCGGCGCGGAGGAAACATCCGCCGCGGCGGAAAAGACGGAATTTGATGTTGTTCTTGCCAGTGTGGGGGACAAGAAAATTCAGGTTATAAAAGTAGTTAGAGAACTTACGGGGTTGGGGCTAAAAGAAGCAAAAGATTTGGTTGACAATGCGCCTAAAAATGTTAAGGAAAAGATTAGCAAAGAAGAGGCTGAGAAGATGAAGGTTAAGTTGGAAGAACAAGGCGCTAAGATAGAAATAAAATAAATTATCTTGACAGATATAAAGTTTGTGTGATAAAATGAAAATTTTTAGCTAATATTGTGGTAAATTATGGCAGAATATAAAAAATTTGGTTTACGAAAGAGACTGACGTTTTCAAAGATTCCGGAAATTTTAGATGTTCCAAATCTGATGGAAATCCAAAAAAATTCGTATGAGGAATTTTTGCAAATAGATGTCTCTCCGGAGAAAAGAAAAGCGCAAGGGATTCAGGAGGCATTTTGTAAAATATTTCCTATTACAGATTTTAAGGGAAATGCTACACTGGAGTTTGTGAGCTATAATTTCGGGAAACCTAAATACTCTGTGTTGAAATGTCAGGAAAGGGATATGTCGTATACTGCTCCTCTGAGGATAAAGACCCGCCTTATAATTCGAGAAGATGATAAAACTTCCGGTGAAAAAAAAGTAAAAAGTATTAAAGAGCAGGAAGTATTTATGGGTGAGCTGCCTCTGATGACTGATCGGGGCACATTTGTGATTAATGGTGCGGAGAGGGTAATAGTAAGCCAGTTGCATCGTTCGCCCGGTGTAGCTTTTTCTACGGAAGAAAAAGCAGGCAGGCATACTTTAGGCAGAAGATTATATATGGCTGAGATTATTCCCTACCAAGGCGCGTGGATGTCTTTTGAAGTAGACGCGCGGGAGATTATTTATGCCCGTATCGATAGGAAAAGAAAATTTCCTGCGGCAATGCTTTTGAGGGCGTTGGGGTATGGTTCCAGCGAAGAAATTCTTAGTTTATTTTTTGATATTGTGAAAGTAGATTTACGAAAAAAAACAAAAAAAGAGATTGTTGATTTGATTTTGGGGCAAGATGTAGTGGATGTTTCTACCGGGGAGATAATCGCGCAAGTTAATCAAGTGATTACTCAAGATTTATATGATAATTTTAAAAAAGCAGACATAAAAGAAATAAAAGTTCTTGATGGAAAATTGTCGGAATTTTCTCCTGTTAGAACGACACTTTTGAAAGATACGGTTTTTACTACAAAAGAGGCGTTAATTGAGATTTATAAGAAACAAAGGCCGGGAGATCCCCCAAGTGTTGAAAGTGCGCAGGCGCTTTTAGACCGCCTGTTTTTTAATTATCGCCGTTATGATTTGTCTCGTGTAGGGCGGTATATGTTGAATAGAAGGTTAAAGTTAGATGTTCCTGTTGAGGTAAGAACCTTGCAGAAGGAGGATGTTGTTGGGACAATAAAAGCGTTGCTTTTATTAAAACATGAGGGAGAGGTTTTAGAGGATATAGATCATCTTGGAAATAGACGTGTCAGGTCTGCGGGTGAACTACTGCAGAATCAGATAAGGATTGGTTTGGCCAGGATGGAGCGGACGGTAAAAGAGCGGATGTCAATTTCTGACATGGAAGTTGTTATGCCCAGCCATTTGATAAATGCTAAACCATTAACTGCGGCCGCGCGAGAGTTTTTTGGCAGCAGTCAGCTTTCTCAGTTTATGGATCAGACAAATCCTTTAAGTGAATTAACACATAAACGAAGGTTGTCGGCGCTGGGGCCTGGCGGACTTTCGAGGGAGCGGGCAGGTTTTGAAGTTAGAGATGTTCACTATACTCATTATGGCCGAGTTTGCCCGATTGAGACTCCTGAAGGCCCTAATATTGGATTAATTGTTTCTTTAAGTACATATGCCAGGGTTAATGAATATGGGTTTATAGAAACACCATATAGAGCAGTAACTAAAGGTGTGGTAAGTGGTAATATAAATTATTTGTCGGCGGATGTAGAGGATAAATACATTGTTGCGCAGGCAAATGTTGTGGTTGATAATAAGGGTAAATTTTTGGATGATAGAATTTCTGCGCGGCATAAAGGCGACTTCCCATTGGTTGTGCCGTCCGAGATCCATTATATGGATGTTTCTCCGAAACAGCTGGTTAGTATAGCAACCTCTTTAATTCCTTTTTTGGAACATGATGACGCCAACCGCGCATTAATGGGGTCGAACATGCAAAGGCAGGCAGTGCCGTTGCTTCGTGCGGAGTCTCCGCTTATTGGTACCGGAATGGAATATAGAGTAGCTCGTGATTCCGGGGGAGTGGTTATTGCGAATCATAGCGGTATAGTTGAATCTGTTTCTGCCAATGAAATTGTGATTTCTTATATGGATGAAGATAAAAAAAAGCCGCGAAAAGATGTCTTTTCTTTAATGAAATTTAAACGATCCAATCAGGATACCTGCATAAATCAAAAGCCATTAGTTTCTATAGGAGATAAAGTGAAGGCCGGTGATGTGATAGCGGATGGGCCTGCTACTGAATTAGGGGAATTGGCTTTGGGGCAAAATATTTTAGTTGCGTTTATGCCGTGGTGCGGGTATAACTTCGAAGACGCGATTGTGATCAATGAAAATATCGTAAAAAAAGATTTTTTTACGTCTATTCATATTGAACGTTTTGAATTAGAGGCGCGGGATACAAAGCTGGGGAAAGAAGAAATTACAAGTGATATACCAAATGTGAGTGAAGACGCGTTGAAAAATTTAGACGATAGGGGAATTATTAGGATTGGGGCTGATGTTAAGCCGGGTGATATCCTGGTGGGAAAGATAAGTCCAAAGGGTGAGGTGGAATTGACTCCGGAAGAAAAATTGTTGCGGGCTATTTTTGGCGAGAAAGCGGGGGATGCAAGGGATGCTTCTCTGAGGGCGTCGCCTGGTGTTGAAGGTAAAATTATTGATGTTAAAGTTTTTTCCCGTAGTGAAAAGGATAAAGATGAAAAGACGCGAGAGGAAGAAAAACAAAAATCTAAAGAGATTGAAAAAGAGTATTCAAAAAAATGTAATGTGATTGAGAAAAAAATGTGTGAGGATATCACGAAAATAGCAGAGGGGTTGGCATCAAGCGCCAATATCGTTAATGAAGAGACCCATAAAATAATAATTAAAAATGGAAATACGTTAACTTCTGCCAGGTTAAACAAGCTGAAGTCGCGTCAGATTAAAAATATAAAAGTTACAGACAAAGAAGTTATGTCCAAGATTCAGTCTGTTAAATTAGAAGCTCAGACAAAAATCGCGGAGCTTGAGCAGGAAAAAGAAATTCAGCTTGAAAAAGTGAAAAAAGGAGATGAGCTCCCTCCAGGGGTAATTAAATTAGTAAAAGTATATATAGCTAAGAAACGTAAATTATCGGTAGGGGATAAGATTGCGGGCCGTCATGGGAATAAAGGGGTGGTTGCGAGACTGGTCCCGGAAGAAGATATGCCGTATTTGAAAGATGGAACACCGATAGATATTATTCTTAATCCGTTGGGAGTTCCTTCCCGTATGAATGTGGGACAGATTTTAGAAACTCACTTGGGTTGGGCTGCCCATAAATTGGGCTGTCATATTGCCTCTCCGGTGTTTGATGGAGCTAAGGAATCAGAGATTAAGGATTTGCTTAAAAAAACAGAGTTTCCGGAAAATGGTAAGACAACTCTTTATGACGGCCGGACAAGTGAGCCGTTTGCCCAGGATATTACGGTTGGTTATATTTATATGATGAAGCTGGCTCATTTGGTTGATGATAAGATTCACGCGCGTTCAATTGGCCCATATTCATTAGTTACGCAGCAGCCGCTCGGAGGTAAAGCTCAATTCGGCGGGCAGAGGTTTGGGGAGATGGAAGTTTGGGCGTTGGAGGCCTATGGCGCGGCGTATACTTTGCAGGAATTGTTGACTGTAAAGAGTGATGATGTTGTGGGTAGAACTAAAATTTATGAATCAATAATTAAAGAAAATAATATATTAGACGCTGGTATCCCGGAGTCGTTTAATGTTCTTGAAAAGGAATTGCGTAGTTTGGGCTTAAATATTACAAGAGAGCTTGGGAAAGAAAATTCTGAAAAGAACGAAAATAAAGAGATTGGGAAAAAAGATAAAAAGAAAAAGAAAAAAGATAAAAAAGCAGAAATAAGTTGAAATTATGCAAGATTTAATAAAAAATATAAAAGATGAAGAGAAAAAAGACTTTAATTTTATTAGGATTAGTCTGGCTTCTCCCGAAATGGTGCTTTCCTGGTCGCATGGCGAAGTGAAAAAGCCTGAGACAATTAATTATCGGACATTTAAGCCCGAAAAGGACGGCCTGTTTTGTGAAAGGATTTTTGGACCTGTAAAAGATTGGGTTTGTAATTGCGGGAAATATAAAGGGATAAAACATAAAGGTGTTATCTGCGATAGATGTGGAGTTGAAGTTACACAAGCTAAGGTTCGCCGTGAAAGAATGGGACATATTGAACTAGCTACGCCGGTATCTCATATATGGTTTTTTAAGGGAACTCCGAGCAGAATAGGATATATACTGGATATCCCGTTATCATCCCTTGAGAGAGTTTTATACTATGAGGATTATATAGTTATTGATCCTGGTAAAACGAATTTTCACAAGAAACAACTTTTAAATGAAGAGGAGTATCGTAAAGCGCGGGAAAAATTTGGAGATAATTCATTTTCTGCGAAAATAGGCGCGGAAGGGATAAGGTACCTTTTAAGAGAGGTGAATGTTAGCAAGTTAAGTGATGAGTTAAAGCATGAATCGAAAGATGCGTCTGTTTTAAAGAAGAAAAAAATGATTAAGAGATTAAATGTTGTGGAGGCTTTTAGAAAATCCGGTAATCTTCCGGAATGGATGATTATGGATATTATTCCAGTACTTCCCGCAGAACTGCGGCCGTTGGTTCCATTAGATGGAGGCAGATTTGCGACTTCAGATTTAAATGACTTATATAGAAGGGTGATAAACCGTAATAATAGATTAAAGAAACTTATCGAGCTGAGGGCGCCTGATGTTATTGTGCGGAATGAAAAAAGAATGCTTCAGGAAGCGGTAGATGCGCTTTTTGATAATGGCCGCCGCGGACAAGCAGTGAAGGGCCCGGGAAAAAGGCCGTTAAAATCCTTAAGCAGTATGCTTCGCGGGAAACAGGGCAGGTTTCGACAAAATCTTTTGGGTAAACGAGTGGATTATTCCGGCCGTTCGGTAATAGTGGTAGGCCCGGAATTAAAACTTCATCAATGTGGATTACCGAAAAAGATGGCTTTGGAATTATTTAAACCGTTTATTATAAAGAAATTAGATGAAAAAGGATTTACGCATACAATTAAAAGCGCGAAAAAGATGGTCGAAGATGTTCGCCCTGAGGTTTGGGATATCTTAGAAGACGTCGTGAGAGGCCACACGATTCTATTAAATCGTGCCCCTACGCTTCATCGTCTGGGCATACAAGGGTTTGAGCCGGTTTTAGTTGACGGAAAGGCTATTCAGATTCATCCGTTGGTTTGCGCGGCATTTAACGCGGATTTCGATGGTGATCAGATGGCAGTTCATATTCCGTTATCTGTTGAAGCGCAAATAGAGTCTAAGGTTTTACTTATGGTGACTAATAATATTCTTTC
>JBDROR010000105.1:0-22866 GCA_043809805.1 bacterium | reverse complement strand
GGTAGCATTAAGGCCAATAATAAGATTAATGGTATCCAAAGTTACATCTTTTATTTCCCAATAGGTCGGTTGATTTTTATTTTCAAAATAATTTATTTTTTTTAAAATCATTTATGCCTCCATTATTTTAAGATGTTTGTTATAACTCTTCAATGCTGCATTATACCTCTTAAACAGTAAAACTTAAAAAATTTTTAATTCAACTTAATGAAAGATGCATTTTTTATCAGGATAATGGTCTCTGTTTTTTGTGGCTATTTTATAATTTTTTATAACAGCTGTCGCGTTGATTAGACAATCAATTGAAGATAAAATTATTCCTGAGTTTATTTACAATATTTACGCTGTCTTCATCTCTTGATGCCCATTTGCCAAAACTGGACACTGCTTTTTCAACATGTTTTCTTCTCATATATTCTTTAAGCGCATCGGCTGCCAACGCGCTAAAGTTAGAAGAATATTTTTTTGCCTCTTGAAAAATGCCATCTGATACTGTTATTGAAGTCTTTGTAAGCGCCACAATATTCCCCTTCCATTTTGATATTAGGATGTTATAGTATTACTTAAAAGTATGCAAGATTTTTATCTAGAATAAATCAGTATCTTTTTCCCGCCAAATCTCTGCGCCTAATTTGGAAAACTTCTTTTCGATATTTTCATATCCCCTGTCAAGATGATAAACACGTTTTATCTCAGTCCGTCCTTTCGCGACAAGGCCTGCTAAAATAAGCGCGGCGCTTGCCCTGAGATCCGATGCCAAAACCGGCGCGCCGCCCAGATACGGCACACCTTCAATAATTGCCTGATGGCCATTAATCGCAATTAATGCGCCCATTCGGTTAAGTTCAGCAACATGAATAAAACGATTTTCAAAAACCGTCTCGTTTACTACACTTTTCCCTGGTGTAACAGTCATTAAAGCCATCATCTGCGCCTGCATATCCGTAGGAAATCCGGGATAGGGCATTGTTTTAATATCCACCGCTTTCAACATTCCATTTCCATTAACCAACAAATAATCTTCACCTCTGGTAATATCCATTCCCGCTTCCAAAAGTTTTTTCTCCAGCGCTTCATTATGGCGGGGAATTATATCATTTATTTTAATTTTCCCCTTAGTTATCCCCGCGGCAATCATAAATGTTCCGGTTTCAATTCTGTCCGGTATTATTTCGTAATCAATCGGATTTAACTTATCAACACCCTGGATATAAACCACATTCTTCCCGGCACCTTCAATCCGCGCCCCCATTTTAGAAAGAAAATTAACTAAATTTTCGACTTCCGGTTCACACGCGGCATTTTCAATTATAGTTTTGCCTTTAGCTAAACAGGCGGCCATGATCAAATTTTCTGTCGCGCCGACACTTGGAAAATCAAGATAAATCTTTGCCCCGATAAGTCCCGATGTTTTCGCAATGACATAACCTTCCTCAACGTCAATATCAACTCCTAACTGTTTCAACCCTTTTATGTGGAAATTAACAGGCCTCGCACCAATCGCACAGCCGCCGGGCAATGACACCCTGGCCTTGCCAAGTCTCGCCAAAAGCGGGGCAACAACTAAAAATGACGCCCTCATTGTTTTCACTAAATTATACGGGGCAATTTCCTTATCTAAATTTTGGCCGTCAATTTCAAGGGTATGTTCATCGACAAAATCCGCTTCCGCTCCAAGATAACGAATAACTTCAAGGATAGTATCAATATCCTTTAACCGCGGAACATTTCCCAAACGGGACTTTCCTCTGGCCAAAAGAGCTCCCACGATAATAGGCAGCGCCGCATTTTTTGACCCGCTGATGGAAATTTCACCTTCTAATTTTCTACCGCCGTTAATTACAATTTTATCCATAAAATAGATTCCTCGCTTCGCTCGGAATGACAACGCTTCTTTTTTGCGCTACTACAATCCTATCAAATCCACTATAATCCTTTATAACTTCCGCATCAAAATATCCTTTGGATTCTTTTATTAAACCAAGGACCCTGTCTTTTTGCCGAATCCCAGTCTCCAGAAATAATACCCCCTCTTCTTTCAAAAATCGAAGGCTATTATTAATAATACCTTCATAGAATTTTAATCCGTCATTCCCTCCATCTAGCGCAATCTTCGGTTCATATTCCACATCAGGGGGTAAAGAATTCATTTCTGCCTGTGTTAAATACGGAGGATTAGAAATAATAAAATCCATTTTTTTTTCTAAATGTTTCCCCTCAAGCGGGGAAAACCAATTACCCTGAAAAAATATCGCCCTATTTTCCACTTTGTACCTTTTGGCATTGCTTTTTGCGATCATTAAGGCGTCATTTGATATATCTATCGCGAAAACTAAACTTTCAGTTAGATAATTTAATAAACTTACAGTCATATTCCCGCTGCCTGTCCCCAAATCAACAATCCGCCATGGAAAATTTCGTTTTGCCGTCGTCAATTCTATCACTTTTTCGACTATAAATTCAGTCTCTGGCCGCGGGATTAAAACCTTTTCATCAACTAAAAAATCCATCGACATAAATTCTTTCCGGCCAAGAATATAAGCAATTGGTTTTTTCTTTTTTCTTTCATTTAAAACAGATATCCATCTTGTATAACTTTCATGCTTTATTTCCAATTCATCATGAATATACAATCCCTCACGCGGAATTTGAAGGGTATGGGCTAAAAGAATTTCAGACTCTAATTGATAATGTTCAACCCCTGCCTGTAACAAATATTCCGCGCCTTTTTTTAATTCTTCTTTTACTTTCAACCGGAAACCTCCGTTCATTTAGATTCCTCACTTCCGCTCGGAATGACAAACCCACAACACCCCCCCCACAATTCTCCGTCTATATCTCCTCTCCCATTTTCTTCATTTGCTCATTATGGTCACAAGATATTAAAGACGATATTAACTCATCCATAGCCCCTTCCATTATTGCCTGTAATTTATAAAGTGTTACTTTAATACGATGATCTGTAAGCCTGTTTTGTGGGAAATTATACGTCCTGATTTTTTCACTCCTGTCTCCCGTCCCAATCTGTGTCTTTCGTTTTTCCGAACGGGTACGATGCTGTTCCTCAATCATTTTATCCATCAGCCGCGCCCGCAATATTTTCATTGCCTTCGCCTTATTTTTATGCTGGGACCTTTCATCCTGACAGGATATAACTATTCCAGTCGGCAAATGCACAAGCCTCACTGCTGAATCGGTAGTATTAACATGCTGGCCGCCGGCGCCTCCGGAACGGCATATGTCAATTTTCAATTCATCCGGTTTAATATCCAGCTCAACCTCTTCCACCTCAGGAAGAATGGCCACTGTAACAGTTGATGTGTGAATCCTGCCGCTTCCCTCAGTAACAGGCACCCGCTGGACACGATGTGTCCCGCTTTCATATTTCAATTTACTATAAACGCCTTTCCCGATAACATTAAAAACAATATCTTTGAATCCACCTATTCCAATAGCACTGCCGCTCAAAATCTCAATCGTCCAGTGCTGCCGCTCAGAATAATGAGAATACATTCTAAAAAGTTCACTCGCAAAAAGCGCGGATTCATCACCGCCCGCCCCTGCCCGTATTTCAACAATAACATTTTTCTCGTCGTTAGAGTCCTTCGGCAAAAGCATTATTTTCAGCTTCTTATTTAACTTTACCTTCTTATTTTCCAGATCCAAAAGTTCAGTTTCCGCCATAGAAATCATTTCCTTATCGGAGCTTTTATCATTTATAATTTCCCGTATATCTTTTATATCGACCTCATTTTTTCTCAATGCCTGAATACTCGACACCAACGGTTCTAATTCTTTTTGCATCCTGGCCAGTTTTTGGAACTCCGTTCTGTTTGCGATTATAACGGGATCCGAAATTTTCGCGTTTATATCCTTGTAATTTTCTTCAATTTTACCAAGCTTTTCTAAGATCATTATTTCCCCAATTTCATAAATTATTTTTTATTTGTAGAAGTGGTTTCATAAGTCGGTTTCGTCATGAAAAAGCAAGATTTGCGGCGAAACGAGGAAGTCGAACCGAGCATATCAGTTGATATGTAAGGCGAGACTGACGAAGTTGCAGCCGCAAAGATTGCTTTTGTAATAGAAACAAGACTTATGAAACCGCTTCTGAGCATTATACTGTAAAAGCTGGAAAGAATCAAACATTGGAAAGGATTTTAATGTTATAATTACAAATTATAAACTCGAATATTATGAATAAATATGATGTTATTGTTGTAGGCGCCGGGCCCGCCGGGCTCATGGCTGCCGGACAAGCCGCAAATTCAGGCGCTAAGGTACTGCTTCTTGAAAAAATGGATACACCCGCGAACAAACTCCGAATCACCGGAGGCAGCCGCTGCAATATAACAAATTCCGCGCCGATAAACAAATTTATTAAAAGCTTCGGAATAAACGGTAGGTTTCTCCGTCCTGTTTTCTCCAGATTTTTTTCAACCGAACTCTTACATTTTTTTGAAAATTCGGGCCTCCGATTTGTAACGGAGCCAGATGGTAAAATTTTCCCCGAAGACGATAAATCAGACACTATAGTTAATTTTTTAATAAATTGGGCCAGAGAACGCGGAGTTACTTTACAAACAGGCTTTTCGGCAGATCAGTTACTTATAGAGAACGGAAAAATAACCGGTGTTAAAGGATCTTCTGATAAAGTTTATTACTCGGAAAGCGTAATTATTACGACCGGCGGCGCGTCTTATCCCTCCACAGGATCACGCGGAGACGGATACGCACTTGCCGAATCCGCCGGCCATACAATCATAAAGATAAAGCCATCTCTTGTCCCTCTGGAAATAGCGGGGAATATTGCGCCGGATTTACAAGGTGTCAGCCTAAGTAACGTAACCGTGAGGATATTGGTAAACGGGAAGAATCTATCGTCAAGATCAGGTGAAATGATATTTACGCATTACGGTGTCTCGGGTCCGATGATCCTTCTATTAAGCAAAACAGTTGTTGAGCTCCTTATAGTAAAACAAAAAGTGTTTCTTTCGATCGATCTTAAACCCGATATGGATGAAAATATACTTGACGCTTTCTTATTGAGTGAGATTAAAACACACGGGAAACAGCATTTCAAAACTCTTCTAAAAGAATGTCTTCAAAAAAAAATAGCGTCTGTATGTATGAATATTTTAAACATTCAGCCGGATAAACTATGCAGCCAAATTAATGTAACAGAAAGAAAACAACTGCGTATGTGGTTAAAGGATTTTCGCATGGAAGTTAAGAATTATCGCCCGTTACCAGAAGCCATTATTACCGCGGGAGGCGTGAATACTAAAGAAATTGACCCGAACACAATGGAATCACAATTAATAAAAGGATTATATTTCGCAGGTGAAGTGCTCGATCTTGACGCGGAGACAGGAGGCTACAATCTGCAGGCCGCCTTTTCAACAGGATGGATGGCCGGCAAAACCGCGGCAATAAATTAATACTTAAATATCCTCCGTCCCGCCTTAATAGCCTCAATGTTCAAATCATACGCGAGAGAAATTTCCGTATGCGCCGCAAAGCCGCAATCCAAACAGCTAACCTTCCCTCTGTTTTTTACATAACATCCGAGATTTATTTTTCCATCAGGATCAACATCCGCCAACATCCAATCATGGCACCGCCATTTATTTCCCTTTAAAACATTCATAGCCTTATACGAATCAGCTATACAAAAGCCTGCCTCTTTAAGTTTTATCAATTCATCTAAAACCCAATGCCGCTCATCTCTTGATAGCATTAAATTATCCATCTCATCGTATGGATAATGAAATTGCACTGTTATTCCCTTTACAAGTTTATCCAAAAATTTAACAAGTTCTGGTATTTCCTTCACATTGAGCCGATTAATAGTAATATTTGCGTAAATATTTGGATGGGATGATATCCTGACATTCTTAAGGACATCGTCAAAAATCTGTTTCCCGCGGATATGATTATGTGTCTCTTTTAAACCATCAAAACTAACCCAAATCGTATTTGCGAGCGGAACTTCCATCGGGAATGTCCCATTTGTGGTTATTCCCACACTAAAAAATAATTTGTTTGCTTCTGCAATTATATCATTAACATTATAATTTCCGTCCTTCCACAAAAAAGGTTCCCCACCCTCAAAAATAACAATACGAATGCCTGTCTCATAAAGTCTATGTAAAATGTCGACAACTTGATTAAACTTCAGCATTTTATTGTACTGTCGTTTCCAGAAAGGACAATGACGGCACGCCAGGTTACATTTATGTGTAAGTTTAAATCCTGCTAAGATTGGTTGTTTATTTCTCAAAAAACGGGTCTTAAAATAGTAAGACAAAAAATAGCTGAACCAGTTCATAAAACGAAGAGTGAAGTGTGGAAAGAAATTACTGGTTGACATGGTAACGTGATGCTCTGGTGACTTAGTAATCTCCTCATACCAATTTAATCATAACCATTTCAGTAGCATCCCCTAAACGAGCTCCAATTTTTATTATTCTCGTATAGCCTCCTGAACGATTCGCAAAACGCGGGGCTATTGTCTCAAAAAGTTTTCGCATAACATCTTCACTTCTAACGACACGCATCACTTCCCGTCTGGCGCTTAGATTATTTGCTTTACCCCAGGTAATCATTTTTTCAGCCACACGCCTCAATTCCTTAGCCTTGGCTTCCGTGGTTACAATTTTCTCATGCTCCAAAAATGAAGTGACCATATTTCTTAACATAGCCTTCCGATGTGGGGCTTTTATTCCTAACCTTCGTTTATTATTGCGATGCCGCATAATTACTCCTCTGCTAAAACTGATTACACAGATTTTTTTATCGAACTTCCAAGCTTTTTAATCAGTGTAATCATTTTCATTTTTTCCCATCCATCTTCATCCCAAAAGAAAGTCCCATACCAATTAAAAGCTCTTTTATTTCATTCAAAGATTTCCTTCCAAAATTTCTGAACCTCAGCATATCCGATTCCGTTCTGTGCACTAAATCACCAATAGTTTGTATTTCTGAATTCCGCAAACAATTTGCCGCACGGACGGAAAGCTCTAATTCTTCCACACTTTGATCCAATATTTCATTGATTTTTTTGTCCTCATCTTTTTCATTAGAAACCATCTCTTCTTTTTCTTCAAAATTAATAAAAACAGACATATGATCTTTGACTATTTTTGCCGCGTAGCCTAAAGCGTCTTCCGGTTTAATACTCCCATTTGTCCAGATTTCTAAAATTATACGGTCATAATCCGTCATTTGCCCAATTCTTGTTTTCTGCACATCAAAAGTCACCTTCTTGACAGGTGAAAAAAGAGAATCTACAGGAATAATCCCAAGCGCCTGCCCCTCTTTTTTATTAAGTTCCGCCGGGACATAACCACGGCCGGTATTTACTGTTAATTCTAAATTGAGCTTCCCTTTTTTGCCCAATGTGGCTATATGTTGTTCCGGGTTTAATATCTCTATGGAAGGCGGAATTTCTATATCTTTAGCCTTAACTGTTCTTTCTCCATGAACATTCAAACGAATATTTACAGGGCCCGCGCCATCCAACGTCATGACTAATTCTTTCAGGTTTAAAATTATATCAGTAACATCCTCCTTAACTTCCGGGATAACAGCAAATTCATGCGTAATTCCCTCAAATTTAACGGAAGTAACCGCCGCGCCGGGAAGAGACGAAATTAATACCCTTCGAAGCGAATTTCCAAGTGTAATCCCATACCCTCTTTCAAAAGGTTCTGCAATAAACTTTCCATAGGTAGGAGTTAAGGTTTCCTGCTCAACCATTATTTTCCTTGCCCTCTCCATACCTTTCCAAAGTGATTTTTCCATTTATTATATCTCCTTTTTAATGAGCAGACAACTTACATAAAGCGCAACGTGATATAAGTTGTAGCGAAACATCTGCGAATTAAACCCCGCACATAAATTATATGCGGGGTCAAATCCAACTAACAAACTTACATTCGCTATCGCTCCGTAATTTTGAGTTTCATTTGATTAACGAGAGTAAAACTCTATAACCAATTTCTCTTGTATCGGGATACCCATATCATCTCTTGCAGGAAAATGTTTCACAACTCCTCTTAATTGTTCCTTATCTAATTCCAGCCAGTCTATCATTCCTCGCTTTTCTAACAATTTCAGTCCTTCTTTTATTTTAACATTTCCTTTTGACTTCTCTTTTATCTCAATTACATCCCCAATTTTCACCAAAAACGAAGGAAAACTTGTTTTTCTTTTATTAACCAAAAAATGTCCATGTGTAACTAATTGTCTGGCTTCCGCTCTGGAAACCGCGAACCCCAATCTAAAAACCACGTTATCCAAACGTTTTTCTAACTGTAATAAAAGATTCTCTCCTGTAATCCCTTTTGCTTTTGCCGCTTTATCAAAATAATTACTAAATTGCTTTTCCAAAAGCCCATATGTGAATTTTAAACGCTGCTTTTCCCTGAGCCGCAATCCATACTCAGACATTTTCTTCCTGTTTTTATCTGAACCATGCTGACCAGGGAGCGTTTTTCTCTTTTCTAAAGCGCATTTATCCGAATAACACCTGCTTCCTTTTAAAAATAACTTAAAATCTGTTTTCCTGCACAATTTACAATCTGAAGCCAAATATCTTGCCATTATTCCTCCTAAAATTTCAAACTCTAAACACTAAATCCTAAACTCTAAACAAACTCAAAACTACAAACTATAAACAAAACACAACCCATCTTGTTTTGAACTTCAAGTTTTGGGTTTTAGATTTGTTTAGAATTTCGAGTTTAGAGTTTAGTGTTTCATCCATCTATACCCTCCTCCTCTTCGGTGGACGGCATCCATTATGAGGAATCGGAGTTACATCCTTTATTAAGCTTATCTCTATTCCCGCTGTTTGAAGGGCGCGTATAGCAGCTTCTCTTCCCGCTCCAGGACCTTTTACAAACACATCTATCTTTTTCATACCATGTCCTGCGGCTTTGTGCGCACAGTTTTCCGCGGCTTTTTGCGCCGCAAAAGGAGTGCTTTTTCTTGATCCGCTAAAACCGGTAATCCCAGAACTTGACCAACAAATGACATTACCCTGCAAATCGGTAATAGTTATTATAGTGTTATTAAATGTCGAATGAATATGAGCTATGCCATTTCTAATATCTTTTTTTTCTTTTTTCTTTGTACTCATTTCCCACTTTTACCTTTCTTTATTCCCATTGTCCTTCTGGGACCTTTTCTTGTTCTCGCATTCGTATGTGTCCTCTGTCCGCGGGCAGGCAGCCCTTTTCTATGTCTCCCCCCTCGATAAGAACCAATATCCATCAATCTTTTAATATCCATAGCAACGGCAGTCCTCATCTCTCCCTCAACTTTATATTCCCTCGCAATCATTTCATTAATCCTGGCTGCCTCTTCTTCAGTTAAATTGCGCACTCGTGTATCAGAATTAACTCTGGTCTTTTGTAAAATTTTGCCAGATATATTCTTCCCAATACCGTGGATATAAGTCAAAGCCACCCCCACTCTTTTATCTCTCGGAATATCAATTCCTGCAATCCTTGCCATCTTTCCTCCTAATTAGTTGTCAGTTGTTAGTTGTCAGTTTCCAGATTCTGGTCTAACAACTAATAACTGACAACTAACAACTATTTTTGTCTCTGTTTATGCTTTGGATTTGTACAAATAATCCGAATCACTCTTTTTCTTCTAATTATTTTACATTTCTCACAAATTGGTTTTACTGATGCTCTTACCTTCACCCCGCCCTTCCTTTCTGACAAATCATTTCTCAAACTGATGTAATTCCCGCCCCGCTCTATTCCTAAAAATCTCAGGAAGGGCGGGGTTCATTAGCCACTCTCCACTTATTTGTACCTATACGTTATCCTCCCCCTTGTCAAATCATAAGGTGACAACTCAACTAACACCCTATCTCCAGGAAGAATTCGGATAAAATGGATTTTCATTTTTCCTGAAACATGCGCTAACATCTTATGCCCATTTTTCAGCTCAACACGAAACATAGCGTTTGGTAACGCCTCAACTACCTTACCTTCAACTTCAACCGCTTTTTCTTTAACCATTTTCTCCTTTGAAGAAATCACCAGTAACTTGTAACTATTCAAGTCCTGTTAAAATCACCGGCCCATTGTCCGTAATTGCTACTGTATGCTCAAAATGCGCTGACAAACTTCCATCCTTAGTAACAGCTGTCCATCCATCATCTGCAATCTTCACTTCATACCCGCCAAAACTTACCATAGGTTCTATGGCTAATACCATTCCCTCTCTTAATTTTGGGCCCTGTCCGGGGCTTCCAAAATTAGGTATTTGAGGCTCTTCATGAAGCTGTCTTCCAATCCCATGCCCAACAAATTGTCTAACAACCGAAAATCCGGACTTTTCTGTGTAATACTGAATTGCCCAAGAAATATCACCTAATCTGTTACCTGAAACAGCCTTTCCTATACCCTTTAGAAGAGATTCTCTTGTCGAATTTAACAGCCTTTCTACGTCTTCTTTAATCACTTCAACGCCTACTGTTATCGCCGCATCCGCATAATACCCATCTTTAGCCACACCAATATCCAAACTTACAATATCCCCTTTTTCTATTATACGATCACAAGGTATCCCATGAATAACCTCGCTATTTATCGAAACACATATATTCTTTGGAAACCCCTTAAAACCTAAAAAAGCCGATTCAGCTTTTTTGGCATGGATAAAATCACCGGTTATCCTGTCTAATTCTATCGTCTTTATCCCTGGCTCAATAACCTTTCTTAATTTATCCAACACCCCTGCAACTATCAATCCACTTTCACGGATATATTTTACCTCTTCCGCAGTTTTAAGTGGAATCATCACCATACCTTTTTTTAATGACCTCTTCAATGGAACGCTTAATTTCTAATATATCTTTATTCCCTGAAACATTTTCCAAAAACCCTTTTTCTCCATAATAACCAATTAAAGGCTCTGTCATCTTTTGATAAACTTCCAACCTATTTTTTATTGTCTCCGGTTTATCATCATCACGAACAATAAGCATCCCGCCGCAACGGTCACATTTACTCACTTCTTTTGGCGGCTTAAATTCTACATGAAAATTTTCTTTGCAACTTTCGCAAACCCTTCTTCCTGAAAGCCTCTTAACTATTTCATCCACTGAAACATCTATATTAATCGCAACACTTATTTTTTTGTCTAATTCCTTTAAAAGATCATCCAAGGCCTTCGCCTGAACAATTGTTCTTGGAAAACCATCAAGGATAAAACCCTTTTGATATTTTTTTTCTTTTAACGTATTTTTAATAATATTAACTATAAGCTCATCCGGCACTAATTTCCCTTGAGTAACAAATTCTTTAGCCTCATTCCCTAATCTAGTCCCTGACCTCATTTCTTGACGAAGAATATCACCCGCTGAAACATGAGGTATTCCTTGCTCTTTTGCCAAAAAACTAGCCTGCGTTCCCTTACCAACACCCGGGGCACCAAGCAAAACAATCTGCACAATTTCTCCTTTCAGCCACCTCTAGCCTTCAATTTTCCCTTCTTCATAAACCCATCATAGTTACGCATTAAAAGATGTGATTCTATTTGACGCATCAAATCCAAAGCCACTCCAACTACAATTAAAAGCGCGGTACCCCCAAAATAAAAAGGCACTTTCAGCCCCTGCATAAGAAAAGTCGGAAGCACAGCAATAATTGCTATTCCTACCGCCCCTACTAACGTAATTCGAGTTAAAATATAATCAATATATTCAGCAGTCGGCTTGCCTGGACGAATTCCCGGGATATACCCGCCGGATTTTTTCACGTTTTCGGCAACATCGCTTGGATTAAACGTAACCGCCGTATAAAAATAACAAAAGAAAATAATTAATCCTACATATAACAACGTGTGTAGGAATGTCCCATAATTTAACCAGCCCGCTATTTTTACCAAAAATTCAACATGGGTAAATTCCGCTATAGTCGCGGGAAAAATAATCACGGAAGACGCAAAAATAACCGCAATAACACCTGACTGATCAAGCTTTAAAGGAAGATGCGTAGACTGCCCTCCATAAACCTTTCTTCCAACTATTCTTTTCGCATATTGAATAGGAACCTTTCGATGAGCGCTCTCCAGAACAACAACCGCTCCGATAACAACAACCATTAACACCAACACAAGCAAAGCAATTATAATATTTATCTGTCCGCTTTTTATCAGTGAAATGCTCTGTATTAACGCACCCGGCATTTCCGCAATAATACCAATAAAGATAATTAAAGAAATCCCGTTTCCTATACCGCGCTCAGTAATTTGTTCTCCAAGCCACATAATAAAAGCTGTCCCGGATGACAACGTTATTATTGTCAAAATTTTAAACCCCATCCCAGGATTAAGAACAACTTGTCCCACCTCGCTTTTTAAACTTTCCAACCAAAAACTTATACCGAACGCCTGAACCATAGCAAGTATAATTGTAAAATATCTAACATATTGAACTATTTTTTTCCTGCCTTCCGCCCCTTCTTTTTTTAAACTCTCCAAATGAGGAATTACGGTTGTCAAAAGCTCCATAATGATCGACGCGTTAATATAAGGCATTATCCCTAAAGCAAAAATAGTAGCCCGTTTTAACGCCCCTCCTGCGAAAAGATCAAACATACCAAAAAGTGTCCCTTGTGATTGATTGAAAAAGGCACTTAACGCATGTCCATCAATCCCAGGAGTGGGGATATGCGCACCCAGTCGATAAACAGCCAATAAGAAAATAGTAAAACCAATCCTCTTTTTTAAATCCTCAAGTTGTAGGACATTCTGAAAACCTTTTAACATATCATCATTCTCTCAATATCTATCTTTCATTACTCAAGCTATTATCTCAAAAGTGCCGCCAGCGTTTTTTATTTTTTCCTGCGCGTCTCTGCTAAAACCATGAGCCTTCAAATCCAGCGGATTTTTTAACTCCCCCATACCCAAAATTTTTATTTTAGAGCCTTTTTTTCTATAGAAACCCTCTTTCATCAGAAACTCCGGCGTTATTTTCGCGCCTTTTTCAAATCTATTTAAATCCCTTAGGTTTATAATAACGAATTCCTTTTTGCCCGCATTGATAAAACCACGTTTCGGCAGCCTTCGGATTAACGGCATCTGACCGCCTTCAAAACCAGGACAAATACTCCCGCCCGAACGTGCCTTCTGCCCTTTATGTCCCTTGCACGATGTTTTACCATGGCCTGACCCCATACCTCTACCAATAAGCTTTTTCCCTTTTCGCAGACTTCCCCACTTGCCTAATTCCTCTAATTTCATCCGAATCGCTCCTATTAAAAATCCTGTAGGGGCGTGATTTATCACGCCCTGATTATCTTGGGCGCAATAAATTGCGCCACTACTTATGACGTGTGACCTTCCCTTACTTTTGCAATCTCTTCTATTTTTTTGATATTTTGCAAAGCATTAAAAACAGCATCAACAACATTAATGGCATTACTTGAGCCAATTACCTTCGTTAAAATATCCTGTACACCCAATCCTTCTAAAACAGCTCGGACGGTACCACCCGCAATAACTCCAGTCCCTGGTGCGGCCGGTCTCAGAACAACTGTAGTGGCAAGTGCTTTTCCATTTATACGGAAAGGTATCGTCGTCCCTTTAAGAGGAATATCGATCATATCTCTTTTTGCCTGCTCTAATGCTTTTCTAATAGCGTCTGGAACCTCATTCGCTTTGCCTAATCCCTTGCCAATCTTGCCATAACCATTACCAACAACTACTAACGCGCTAAAACCAAACCTTCTCCCGCCTTTAACAACTTTGGCGGTCCGCACTATTCTTACTATTTTTTCAATCAACTGAATATCTCGTGCTTTATCCAATTTCCTACCCCTTTTTTTAATCCTTTTAAAAATCCAATCCTTTGTCTCTGGCAGATTCCGCTAATGCCTTAACCCTGCCATGAAATACATACCCGCCCCGATCAAAAACCACTTTTTTGATACCCAAAGACAAGGCAAAATTCGCTATTTCTTCACCAACCACTTTGGACGCACCAACATTCCCGCCTGTTTTTATTTTCTCCTTCACTTTAGGAGATAATGAAGAAATGAACACTAAAGTTCTGCCTGTATTATCATCAATAATCTGAGCATAAATATGTTTAGCGGAACGATATACGCTTAAACGGGGACGCTTTTCATTTCCATTTACCTTCTTCCGAATTTTTTTATGGACTACTTCTCTTTGTGTAATTTTTTTAATGTTACTCATCTTTTTAAACCCCAATTCGTCGCTAATCACTGGTTAATTGTCATTTCGACCGAAGGAAGAAATCTTCCCCCGTACAGGCGACCGGCCGGTCGCCCCTACAATAAATTCCTCACTTCGTTCGGAATGACAAGCCACAACACATCCTCACAACTTGGGCGACAACATGGTGTCGCCCCTACTTTGCCGCTCCCGCCGCCTTGCCGGCTTTTTTGCGAATATATTCATTCACGTATCTAATCCCTTTGCCTTTATAGGGCTCAGGTTTTTTAAATCTCCTTACAGTACTCGCGGCTTCTCCAACTAATTGTTTATCAAATCCAGAAACTGTAATTCTCGTCCCCTTCTCATCTACAGAAAGAACTATTCCATCTGGCGCCGAATATTCAACAGGATGGCTAAATCCCAACTGCATTATCAGTTTCTTATCTTTTACCTGCGCCCTAAAACCAACCCCGATAATATCCAATTCTTTTTTAAATCCCTCTGTCACCCCTTTAACCATATTAGCAACTAAACTCCTCATCAAACCATGAAATGCCTTATCTTTTTTTTCATCACTATTCCTTGTTAACACTATTTTTTTATCTTCCAATTTAAAATTAATCCCTTTTAACAATTGCTGAGTTAATCTTCCCTTCGGCCCCTGAACAGTCAAAACATCGTTTTCCAATTGCACTTTAACTTCAGAATTTATATCTATTGGCATTTTACCTACTCTTGACATTTTTTCTCCTGAAAAATGATTACACAGATTTATCTGTGTAATCAAAACATCCTATATTTATAGGATGTTTACCACACATAACAAATAGCCTCTCCTCCAACATTTTCTTTTCTTGCCGTCTTATCACTCATAATTCCCTTTGAGGTTGAAACAATAGTCATACCTAATCCTTTAAACCTTTTAGATAAACTCGTTTTTTTACAATAGACTCTCAACCCTGGAGAACTTAACCTTTTAATCCCGCTGATTATTCCATATTTATCATTGGTATACATCAAAGAAATTCTTAAAATAGACTTATGTCCGTCTTTAATTTTCTCAAAATTTTTAATGTATCTTTCTTCTTTCAAAACCTTTACGATCTGCTCTTTTACGTAAGACGCAGCGACATCCACCTTTTTTTTATGAACCATATTAGCATTTCGTATACTTGTCAACATATCACCAATCGGATCCGTTACTGGCATTTCTTACTCCTCCTCTGTCATTTACTTACCAACTCGCCTTTGTAATTCCCGGAATTTGCCCGCAAAGCGCTAATTTGCGAAAACATATCCGGCACATATCAAACTTTCTCAAATAACCACGCGGACGCCCACAAATTCGACACCTGTTGTGTTTGTGAACCTCATGCTTCGGCACCCTCTTTGATCTTTCAATAACTGATGTTTTTGCCATATATTTCCTTTTTCAAGAAGGTCACCAGTTTAAGACTTCTATTTCCTCGACTGGTGACATGGTGCACTGTGACTTAGTGACTTTTCTTCATTCTCTAAACGGCATCCCTAACATTTTAAGCAACCCCCTCGCCTCGTTATCCGTTTTGGCAGTTGTCACAAAAGTAATGTCCATTCCTCTAATTTTGTCTATTTTATCATATTCAATTTCAGGGAAAATTATTTGTTCTTTTATCCCGATACTGTAATTTCCTCCCCTATCAAAAGACTTGCCGCTAACGCCGCGAAAATCTCTGACTCTTGGGAGAACAACATTTACGAATCTGTCAAAAAATTCATACATTCTATTCCCGCGCAAAGTAACCATGCACCCTATTGGAACTCCTGCCCGCAATTTAAAATTAGATATCGATTTCCGCGCGCGGCGAATTGAAGGTTTTTGCCCGCTTATTAACGCCATTTCCTGAGCCGCGACGTCAATCACTTTAGGGTTTTGAATCGCTTCGCTAAGCCCCATATTAATAACTATTTTTTCCAGTTTTGGAATTTGCATTACATTTTTATAGTTAAATTCCTCTTTTAGCGCTAACGAAATTTCTTTCTTGAATTTTTCTTTTAATCTTGCCATTATTTATTCCTTATTTACTCTCAAACATTTCTCCACATTTTCTGCAAACACGCACCTTATCACCTTCACCAATTACTTTATGCCCTACGCGTCTCGGCCTATCACATTTATTACACACCAACATTACATTAGACATATCCATCGAAAGTTCCTTCTTTACTATTCCCCCCTGAGGATTCTCCTGAGTAGGACGCGTATGTTTCTTTGCTAAATTAATCTTTTCAATTATTATCCGCTGTGTTTTAGATAATACCTTTAATACCTTTCCTCTCCTGTTTTTCTCTTTTCCTGAAATCACTTCCACATTATCATTCTTTCTAATATTTAAAGCCATCTTTCTCCAATCTGTGCAATCTTTCCTCAATCTGTGTAATCAAATTTTACAAAACTTCTGGCGCTAAAGAAATAATTTTCATAAATTGTTTATCTCTTAATTCCCTGGCTACAGGGCCAAAAATTCTTGTTCCTCTGGGTTCAAGTTGATCATTAATAATCACCGCGGAATTATTGTCAAAACGAATAAATGAACCGTCTTTCCTCGCGGAGATACTCACTGTCCTGACAACTACCGCCTTAACCACCTCACTTTTTTTCACCGTGCCGTTCGGGATAGCCTCTTTTACCGCTGCTATAATAATATCTCCAATACGCGCGTAGCGCTTTCTCGTGCCACCTAACACTTTTATACACTGAATTGACTTCGCGCCGGAATTATCCGCCACGCTTAACGTAGTTCTCATCTGAATCATTTACTGTCTCCCACTGCTAATTTCTTTCTCACAATTTCAACAACACACCACCGTTTATTCTTACTCAAAGGCCTGGTTTCAATAATTCTCACCCTATCGCCAATTTTAGCCTTATTGTTCGGATTTTCCGCCATAAACTTAGAATACTTTGTCAAAACCTTTCCGTAAACCGGATCGCTGCATCTCCTCTCACATTGGACAACAACCGTCTTCTCCATTCGATCACTCTTAACCAAACCAACAAATTCCTTCCTTTTACCTAGAGGCATGCTTACTCTCCTTTATCTCTTTTTCTCTCAAAATAGTCAATATCCGAGCTATATCACGACGAATCGTCCTTAATTTTAAACGATTTTCCACTTGCCCGATAGTAACCTGAAATTTTAAATTAAAAAGGGCATGTCTTTCCTCTCCTAATTTACTATTCAGTTCTTCTTTTGTCATATTTCTAAGTTCACTAGTTTTCATCCAAAAATCTCCGTTTATACTGTCATTTCGACCACACAATTGTCATTTCGACCGAAGGGAGAAATCTTTTCCAGAGAGATTCCTCACTTCGTTCGGAATGACAAACCGTTTCACTCGGAATGACATTAATATCTATCCCTCGAAACAAACTTTGTTTTAAACGGCAATTTAAAAGCCGCCAGCCTTAAAGCCTGTTTAGCAACATCCTCAGGAACTCCCCCTAATTCAAACAAAACTCTTCCAGGTTTTATTACCGCAACCCAATACTCCACCGCACCTTTACCCTTACCCATTCTTGTCTCCGCGGGCTTTTTAGTAATTGGTTTATCTGGAAAAACCCTAATCCAAACCCTGCCGCCGCGTTTAATAAAATGCGTAATCGCTATACGGGAAGCTTCAATTTGTCTATCGGTAAGCAAATACGGTTCTATCGACTTAAGTCCATATTCTCCAAAACTAACCTCAGCACCGCTTGTCGCCTTTCCGGTTAATCTTCCCTTTTGCCTTTTTCTATATTTAACTCTCGAGGGCATTAACATAATCTCTCCTTAAACGCTAAATCCTAAACAAACTCAAAAAGTCACAAATCAACAAACAAAAGGTCACAAGTTAAAGAAAAACTCTAAACACTAAATCCTAAACTCTAAACAAATCTAAAACCCGAAACTCAAACCAAAATGAGTTAAGTTTTGTTTTGGGTTTATAGTTTTGAATTTATTTAGTGTTTCGAGTTTAGAGTTTAGGGTTTTGCCCACCCTCACCCACACCCTATTCCCGCAGGCTAAAGCCTGCGGCTACCACACTCAGCTGGCTAACTGTTTATCCAGCACTTCTCCCTTAAAAACCCATACTTTTACACCAACAATTCCATAAGTGGTATGCGATTCAGCTTGGCCATAATCAATATCCGCTCGTAATGTATGAAGTGGAACACGACCGCGCAAATACCTTTCATTTCTGGATATCTCCGCGCCACCTAACCTGCCGCCGCACTCAATTTTAACCCCTTCCGCACCCGATTTTAAAACCAAATCTACCGATTTTTTCATCGCCCTGCGATAACTTATTCTTTTTTCAATTTGGGCAGCAATACTTTCCGCTATTAACTGAGCATTCTGATTAGGAGCTTTAACTTCCTGAATATTTATTGTAACCTGCTTACCGGACAACTGTTGTAAATCTTTTCTAAGTCTGTCAACCTCTGCTCCCTGTTTTCCAATAACAATTCCAGGCCTCGCCGCGAAAATATCTACTTTTACTTTTTTGGACGCTCGTTCAATTCTAATTTTCGGAATTCCAGCATGATATAATCTTTTTTTTATAACGCCCCGTATCTTAATATCTTCATGCAATAAATCCGCGTAACCTTTTTTTGCGTACCAGCGGGAGTCCCAATCCTTTATAATTCCTAATCTAAATCCTATTGGATGTGTCTTCTGCCCCACGTTTCCTCCTTGAAAAGCTCTCAGCTACCAGCTGACAATTCTAAACTTTACCTTTCGATTTTTTCTTTATCTTCGCTTCCCGCTCACCTAAAACAGCTGTAATATGCGACATTCTTTTTAGCACAGGTGATGACTTGCCCATCGAAGCAGGCCTGAATCTTTTTAGCCTCGGGCCATCATCAACGAATATTTTTTCTATATATAAATTTTCCTTACTAATCCCCTTACGCTGTCCAGCATTAGCTAATGCTGACTTCAATAACTTCTTTACAATCTTAGCTGCCGCATGCGGCATAAAACTTACAATGTCAATAGCCTCACCTATATTTTTCCCTCGAACCAAATCAACCACTTGTCTGGCTTTCCAGGGAATTGACCTTATATATCTAATTTTAGCTACAGCAACATCTGCCACATCGTCTCCCTAATTAGTTTTCAGTTGTTAGTTGTCAGTTTTCAGACCAGAATTTAACAACTAACAACTGAAAACTGAAAACTAACAACTTCCTCACTTCAACGCAACCGCTTTATCCGCGTGGGCCATGCCATGCGCCCTAAACGTCCTTGTTGGAGAAAACTCACCTAATTTATGCCCCACCATATTTTCCGTTAAATAAACCGGAATAAATTTCTTGCCATTATGCACGGCAAAAGTAAAACCAACCAGTTCCGGTATAATCGTAGTCTTACGAGACCATGTTTTAATTACTTCTTTTTTCCCGGACTTATTCATTCTCTCCATCTTTACCAAAATACTTGGCTCCACAAATGGGCCCTTTTTTATAGAGCGCGACATTTAGTTCCTCTCCTTTTTACTTTTTCCTCGAATAATCATATTAGTTGTCCTTTTATTTCTTCTGGTCTTATATCCTTTAGCCGGCTGCCCCCACGGAGAACACGGATGCCTGCCGCCGGATGTTTTACCCTCTCCCCCGCCTAATGGATGATCAATCGGGTTCATGACTACACCACGCACATGAGGCCGTTTTCCCAACCAACGGGACCTGCCTGCTTTGCCAATAGATACATTCATATGGTCCATATTGCTCACCTGACCTATAACCGCGTAACAATCAAGATGAATGAACCGAATCTCACCTGACGGCATTTTCACTTGCGCATAATCGCCTTCTTTAGCCACTAAATTTATAGCACATCCGGCACTGCGGCCAAGTTGTCCGCCTTTACCTATTTTTATTTCTAAATTGTGTATGATAGTTCCTAACGGAATTTCTCTCAAAGGCAAACAATTCCCAAGTTTTACTTCTGAACCTTTTCCTGAAGAAACCTCATCTCCAACCTTTAGTCCACCAGGCGATATAATATATCTTTTCTCTCCATCATGATAATTCAAAAGAGCGATCCAGCTCGTCCTATTAGGATCATACTCTATCGCAGCTACACGAGCCGGAATATTATACTTGTTTCTTTTAAAATCTATAATACGATACAATTTCTTGTGCGCGCCGCCCCGATACCGAACCGTTATTCGGCCTTGATTATTACGCCCATTAATTCGTCTATTAGAACGAGTTAACGATTTTTCCGGACGCTTATCAGTAAGTTCTGAAAAATCCTGCACGCTCATACCTCTTCTTGCAGGTGAAGTTGGTTTATATTGAATTATTCCCATATTTACACTCCAGCAATATCTATTTTATTTCCCTCTTTTAACGTAACAAATGCTTTTTTCCAATCTGACTTTTTCCCAAGTTTTCCTCGAATCCTGCGGAATTTACCAAGAACATTCATAATATTAACACTTTTTACTTTAACCTTAAAAAGTTCTTCTATCGCGGCTTTTACTTCCTTTTTGTTGGCTTGAACTGCCACTTCAAAAAAATATTTATTGCTCTTATCCCGCATTAAAGCAGATCTCTCAGTAATAACCGGCCGGACAATTATTGATTGTGGAATATATTTCATCCTAAAAGTTCCTCTATATTTTTCAATGCCTTGACAGTAGTAATAATTTCATCACAAGCCACAATGGGATAAACTGAAATAGAATCAGTAAAAATCATATTTATCTTTTTAATATTGCGCACGCATTTTACTATATTTCCCGTTCTTTCAGGTAAAAGGAAAAGCACTTTGCCCGAGACACCAAGGTTTTTTAACAACTCCACTCCTAATTTTGTTTTTGGAGACTCAAACTTTATATCATCTAAAACTTTTATTTTATCATGTATTAATTTATCTGTCAAGGCCGATTTAATAGCCAGCTTTTTAACTTTCTTAGGAAGTTGATAACTCCATGAGCGCGGATGCGGCCCAAAAATTATTGCTCCTCCGCGCCAAAGTGGAGAACGAATGCTGCCAACCCTCGCACGGCCGGTTCCTTTTTGCTTCCATGGTTTAACACCGCCGCCACGAACAGCTCCCCGCTCTTTAGTATTAGATGTCCCACGCCGTATATTATTAAGATACGCCTTAACTGAATCAGCTAAAACTTTTTTATTTACAGGGCCGGAAAATATTTTTTCATTCAACTCTAATTCCCTAACCTGTTTGCCTTCTTGATTTAAAATATTAATGTTCACTATTCACTCCTGAATTTGTCATTGCAACCAAACAATTTTGTCACTTCGACAACACAATTTGTCATTTCGACCGAACAATTTTGTCATTTCGACCAAAGGGAGAAATCTTTCTTATAGATTCCTCGCTCCCGCTCGGAATTACAAATTATTCTGTTCTAAATAACGATGCGGGCGATTCATGAATCGCCCCTACTCTCCACTTACTTTTTAGCTGTCGGCCTTTTACCTTTCTTGTCTTCTATAGCTTTTTGAATAATTTTAACCCGTTTATTTCTCTTGCTTTTTTGAATCACTATTAACCCGCCGGGTGCGCCTGCAATCGATCCTTTTACCATTATTAAATTATTGTCAGCGTCTACATTCACAATATACAATCCGATTGTTGTTACTTTAGCGTCCCCCATATGCCCCGGCAATTTTTTCCCCTTCCATACACGGCCAGGAAAAGTATTAGCACCTATCGACCCAGGAGCCCGGTGGAACATAGAACCCCTACTTGCCTTACCCCCCTTAAAACCGTACCGTTTAACACAACCGGCAAACCCTTTTCCTCGCGATTTTCCCGCAATATCAACAAAATCACCATTTTTGAATAAAGTATCAATCTTTAATTGAGTCCCAACTTCCGTTGTCTCGTCTTTATTCAATCTAAATTCATGCAAATATTTTAAAGGCTGTGCCCCATTCTTTTTTAAATGTCCAAGCAACGGCTTATTCAATTTGGACTCCTTAACCGGTTTATATCCAACTTGGACCGCCTGATACCCATCTTTTTCTTCTGTCTTATTTCTAATTACATAACAAGGCCCGGCCTCAATTACCGTCACTCCAGTTATCTTCCCATCTTTATCAAAAACTTGGGACATCCCCAATTTTCTACCTAGTAAACCTAAAGACATTTTAACTCCTCTTCCGTCGTTCGTCGTTCCTATACCGTATTCTGTATGACGGACGACGAACTACGACTTGATTTCCACATCCACACCAGTCGCTAAATCCAGTTTCATTAAAGCATCTACTGTTTGCGGATTCGGATCAAGAATATCAATCACTCGCTTATGTGTTCGCATTTCAAATTGTTCTCTGCTTTTTTTATCAACATGAGGCGAACGTAAAACAGTCCAACGATTAATTTCTGTCGGCATAGGCACAGGCCCTGAAATGCTAGCACCGGTTTTTTTAACCGTTTTCACTATTTCCTTCACCGACTGATCCAGTAAGCGATGATCAAACGCCCTCAATTTTATTCTTATCTTTTCAGCCACGATAACTCCTTTACTCCATTATTTCCGCAATAACCCCAGCCCCTATCGTCCGGCCGCCTTCACGTATCGCAAACTTTAACCCTTTTTCCATTGCTATCTTCGATATCAATTCCACTTCCATTGTAACATTATCCCCAG